>DMQW01000344.1:0-16823 GCA_003455565.1 Limisphaerales bacterium | reverse complement strand
GCTAGGTGAGGCGCGGAAGCTTCGCTGGAAGATCGTTCCCCGCTGTTCGTATGTCGCCACGTTCATCAAACGAAACCCTGAATTTGACGACCTCGTGGAGCGGCAAGTCACACCATGAAAACTCTCGAACCAACCCAAGGCACCATCGCGGAACTCGATCCCTCGCTGGTCTGGAATCCGACGCCATCACCGGATGCCGCCGCGCTTGCCCGCGAAATCCTCGATTTCAAGCGCACGCTCAACGCTGTCATTCTCGCCCACAATTATCAAGTTCCCGAAATCCAGGATGTCGCGGATTTTGTGGGAGACTCGCTCGGCCTGGCCCAACAAGCCGCCACAACCGATGCCGAGGTGATCGTGTTCTGCGGCGTGCATTTCATGGCCGAGACGGCCAAGATTTTGAACCCGGACAAGCTCGTCATCCTGGCCGCTGAAGCGCGCGCGGAAGTCGGTGGGTAATTGGCAGCTACGAAAGGTAGCGGGAAACCTTGTCCGCGTCTTCGACGGCCCGGACATCTTCCGGTTCGACCGTGCGACCAATCGCTGATCAGCGACGCCAGCCCAGCGCCCAGCACCGTGCGGTTGAGCCGGCGGGGACGTTGTTCGCGTTCGCTTGAATCAAGCTGGGATGCCGTCATGCTCCCACCCGCAGCATTGGCGTTGGCCAACGGCATACAGAGCAGAACGCCAAGGGTTGGCCGTTGGTTGATTGGTGTCACAGGCCAAGTTCGGAAAGAGTCGGGTGGTCGTCGGGGCGGCGGCCGAGCGGCCAATGATAATTCCTATCGCTCGCTTGAATCGGAAGATCGTTGATGCTGGCATTGCGTCGCTCCATAAATCCATGCGCGTCGAACTCCCAGTTTTCGTTGCCATAGGATCGAAACCAGTGACCGGAGTCGTCATGCCACTCGTAGGCAAAGCGCACGGCGATTCGAGAGCCATGAAACGCCCAAAGTTCTTTGATCAGCCGATACTCCAGTTCCTTGTTCCACTTACGGGTGAGGAACTGAACAATGGCTTCGCGACCCGACAAAAACTCGGAGCGGTTGCGCCAGACACTGTCGCGAGTGTAGCCGAGCGAGACGCGTTCCGGATTGCGGGTATTCCAGGCGTCTTCGGCGGCGCGGACTTTTTGGGCCGCAGTCGTGGCGTTGAATGGCGGCAAGGGCGGTTTTGAATTTTCTGTTGTGCTCATACTCATGATGATAACACATGGGCGAATCGCTTGCCATCCGCTACAGCACAATCGGCGTGTAGTCTTCTTTGAGAAACTGCGCGAGACTGTGGTGTCCCTAATACGCGCCAAACTACGGCAACTGGCTGGTCCACAGATCGTTTTTTCCAAACTCCGGGCAACACGAGCCGCAGCCGGTGTAACACTCCTGACAAAGTTTGCGATCACCCAGTTGGTAAGCGCCAAAGCGACCGCAGACATCGCACGCGACATTTTCGTCGAGGCGCACCACGCCACTGGTTTCAGAAAGTTGTTGTTGATCTTGTTTCACACTTCAAATGCGCGCCAGAAAACGACTCGCACAATTGGCTGTTCAAAGATGAATCGCGACGCCATAAGCTTGACCGGTTGCCTCATGCACGGCTTCGCTCAAGGTCGGATGCGCGTGGATCGTCGCTTCGATTTCTTCGTGGGTCGCTTCGAGCGTAATGGCCAGTCCGAGTTCGCCGATCATTTCGGTGGCTTCCGCGCCGACGATGTGTGCGCCCAAAACTTCGCCGTAAGGTTCGCCGAAAAGGATTTTAACAAAGCCATCTGTCTCGCCAACCGCGCGGGCCTTGCCGCTCGCTGAAAATGGAAATTTGCCGACCTTGAATTTCAATCCTTTTTCCTTCGCGGCGCGTTCGGTGAGGCCGACGCTCGCGACCTGCGGTTGGCAATAGGTGCAACTGGGAAACACGCTGACCTTTTTTGGCGCATGATTGGTGAACATGCCTTCCACAGCTTGAATCGCCTCGTAGCTGGCGACGTGCGCCAGCAGCGGCGGACCAATGATGTCGCCAGCGGCAAACACGCCGGGAAGACTCGTTTGATAGCGAGCGTCAGTTTCGATGTAACCACGCTGTGTGAGTTTAAGTGCCGTGCCGCCGGACAGTAACGCCTGCACGCCAATGGCTACGAGGCAGACTTCGGCTTCCAGCGTTTCCACTTTTTTGCCTTCGACGGAAATTTTCACGCCTTCCTTGCCAGCTTCCGCTTTCACAACTTTCGTATTGGTCAAAACCTGAATGCCTAATTTTGCGTAGGCTTTTTCCAACGTTTGTGAAGCCTCCGTGTCTTCGAGCGGCAAAATGTTCGGCAGCATTTCGATCAGTGTGACTTTCGTGCCGAACGCATTGAAAAAATAAGCGAACTCCACGCCAATCGCACCCGCGCCAATGATGACGATGCTTTTGGGCTGTTTTTCCAAAATCATCGCCTCGCGGCTGCCGATGACGGTGGTGCCGTTGAAGGGCAAACCGGGCATCGGGCGCGACACGACGCCGGTGGACAGCAGCACGTTCTTGGCTTCGAGTTTTTGCGTTTTGCCGTCCCTGCTTTTCACGGTCACGCTGCCGGCACGTTCGAGCGACGCTTCGCCGAGGATGTAATCCACCTTGTTTTTCTTGAACAGATATTCGATGCCGCCGGCGTTTTTGTCGGCCACGTCGCGGGAGCGTTTGATGACCTTGCTCCAGTCAAAACTCAAGTTGTCGAAGCTGAATCCGAATTCGTCCGCGCGATGCTTCATCAGGTGAAACAACTCCGCGTTGCGCAACAATGATTTGGTCGGGATGCAGCCCCAGTTCAGGCAGGTGCCGCCAGCCCGCTCTTTTTCCACGCACGCCACCTTTTTTCCAAGTTGTGCGGCGCGAATGGCACCGACATATCCGGCGGGTCCGCCGCCAATGACTACAAGGTCATAACTCATAAATTAAATCAGCATCAAGACCGGATTTTCAATCAACAGCCGCAGTTCGGCAAGATACTGCGCGCCAATTGCGCCGTCCACCACGCGATGATCCGCGCTCAAGCCGATGGCCAGGCGGTGGGCGGGAACAATTTCATCCTGCGCGTTGACGACCGGTTTTTTGACAATCGCGCCGACCGCCAGAATGATCGCCTGCGGCGGATTGATGACGGCGAAGAAATTATCAATGCCGTGGCTGCCAAGATTGGAAACGGTGATCGTGCCGCCCTGATATTCTTCGGGTTTCAATTTCTTGGTGCGGGCGCGCGTGGCCAGATCCTTCACCGCTTCGCTGATTTCGCGCAGCGATTTCTTCTGCGCCTGACGCACAACCGGTGTGACCAAACCATCTTCAACCGCGACGGCGACGGACAGGTGAACATCGGCGTATTGGATGATGGAATCCCCGGCATAGGAAGCATTGACGCGCGGGACTTTCATGGCGGCCTCGACGGCGGCTTTCAAAACGAAATCGTTGATCGTGAGTTTTGCCGCACCGGCTTTTTCCAGATGCACATTCGCCTGCGAACGGAACTTCAGCAGTTCGCCGGCATCCACTTCGATGTTGAGATAAAAATGCGGAATCTGCGTTTTGCTGGCAAGCAGCCGTTCGGCGATGATCTTTCGCATCCCGGAAAGCGGAATGCGTTTCGCGCCTTCGGGTAAAATGGTTGAAATGATCGGGGCGGAAGCCGCTGCCGGAGCACGCGAAGTTTTGGTGGGTGCAGATTCCAAATCCTTCGCAACCACGCGACCACCGGGGCCGGAGCCGTGAATCGTGGCGAGATCAACCCCTTTGGCCACTGCGATTTTTTTGGCGAGCGGAGACGCTTTCACGCGACCGGCGGAAGCTACGTGAACGGGAGCGGCAGCCGGTTCAACTTTCGTTTTTGATTTCGGTGAAACTTCCTGGCCGTGTTCACCAGCATCAGCGAGGTCGCGTTTTTCCGTAATTGGAGCTTCGCCCTTTTTCTTCGGCATGGATTCGCCCACGCCCAAAAGCAACGCCAGTTTTTCGCCGATTTGCGCTTTGCCGCCGTCCGGGACATAAATTTCTTTCAGCGTTCCATCGTCGAACGCTTCCAATTCCATCACCGCCTTGTCGGTTTCAATTTCGGCAAGGATATCACCGACGCTCACGGTGTCGCCGATCGCTTTGCGCCACTTCACTAGTGTCCCTTCGGTCATCGTGTCGCTCAGTTTGGGCATTTCAATGTATGGCATATTCGGCAAAAATTTGGATTCAGAGAATTTCCAGGACTTTTTCCACGATGCGCTCGACCGTGGGCAATTGCAACTTTTCCAGCGCCGGACTGTAAATCGCTGGCGCGTCCAGCGAGCATACCCGCAGAACCGGCGCGTCAAGATCGTCGAACGCCTTTTCCTGAATCATCGAGGCGATTTGCGCGCTGACAGAACAAAATGGCTTGTTTTCATCCACCAAAACCGCGTGATGCGTTTTGCGGACCGACTGTAAAATGGTTTCTTCATCGAGTGGTCGGATCGAACGCAGGTCAACGACTTCCGCGTTGATGCCGTGTTCGCCCGCCAAAATTTCCGCCGCTTTAAGGCTCGTTAAAACCGCACGGCCATGAGCGATCAGTGAAATATCCACGCCTTCGCATTTCACATCGGCGACGCCGAGCGGAATGAGATATTCCTCGTCGGGCACTTCCCAGATTTCGCCGTAAAGCAGCGTGTTCTCCATCACGAAAACCGGGTCGTTATCGCGAATGGCGCTCTTCATCAGGCCCTTGGCGTCATAAGCTGTCGCCGGGCAAATGACTTTTACGCCGGGGCTGTTCGCCAGGATGCTTTCCGGCGTATGCGAATGCGTTGCCCCCACGCCGGTGCCGCCATTAGCCGGACCGCGAATGACGATGGGACAATGAATCCGGCCGCCGGACATATAACGGATGCAGCCGGCGTTGTTCACGATCTGGTCGTAAGCGACATACGCAAAGCTCCAGAACATCAGTTCGATTACGGGGCGCAGTCCCAGCATCGAGGCTCCGACTCCCAAACCCACGAAGGCAGCTTCAGTAATGGGCGTGTCCAGCACCCGTTTGTCGCCGAACCGCGCCCAAAGGCCTTCGGTCACTTTGTAAGCGCCGTTATATTGTGCCACCTCCTCGCCAATGATGAAGACGTTTTCATCCCGCGCGAGTTCTTCCGCCAGTGCGTCATTCAGGGCTTTACGATAGGTGATCTTGGGCATGGAAAATATTCAGTAAAATATGGGCTATTCGTTGAAAAAATGTTTCCCGGTTCGGCCCGCCGGGGTTTGCTCATCCACCTCATAATAAACATCGGAAAAAATATCGGCGGGTTCCGGTAGGGGGCTGGTCTCGGCAAACTGAACTGCGGCGACGGCTTCGGCCTGGGCGGCGACATCCAGCTCGCCAATCTGTGACTCCGTGATGACGCCCTCGGCCAGCAGACGTGACTGCCAAAGCTGAAGCGGATCATGGAACTTCCGGTATTTTTCGATCTCCTCGGGGTTACGATATTTTTTCGTGTTGGCGTCCGACACGGAATGACCGTAATAACGATAGGTGTTAATTTCCAGCACCGTCGGCCGGGATTCGTTGTGGGCACGCTGGATGGCGGTCCAGGTTTTAGCGCGAACTTCGTAAATATCTTCGCCGTTAATCCGGTCCCATTCGAGGTTGTAACCCTCGGCGCGCGCTGCGAGACAATTTTTGAAAGCGGATGAACGTTCGAGGCTGGTGCCCATCGAGTATTGGTTGTTTTCTATGATGTAGATGACCGGCAGGCTCCAGAGCGAGGCCAGGTTCAAGGAGGCCTGATAAACTCCTTGATTGACCGCGCCGTCGCCGAGAAAACAGAGGCAGCAACCTTTCCGTCCCTGGTATTTCAAAGCGAACGCGAGACCCATACCAAGCGGCGTTTGACCCGCGACAATGCCGTGGCCGCCCCAATAATTTTTGTCCGGCGCGAAAAAGTGCATGGAACCGCCTTTGCCTTTGGAACAGCCGGTCGCTTTGCCGAACAATTCCGCCATGCACTCGTTCATAGACATGCCCATCGCCAGGGCGTTGCCGTGACTGCGATAACCGGCAATGACATGATCGTCGTCCCCGCAAAGTGAGAGGGTGCCGACGGCGACGGATTCCTGACCGGTGTAGAGATGAAGAAAACCGCCCATCTGGCCGCTGGTCTGATACTGTTTGAGTGCCGTCAGTTCAAAACGCCGGATGCGAAGCATCTGACGCAAGAGGTCAATCTTCTCCTCTGTCGTCAACTGGCGGTTGATTTCGGCGTCGGCGAAAGTTTTGGTTTTGAGCAAAGTTTCCATGTCAGCTTATCTGTCTTGTTCGGAATTCTGATTGTGCCACACCGTTCTCAACACCGTCAACTATTGCAGACTTTGACCGTCCGTTCATCGAGACAGCGGCAGGTTTATCGGCGGGCTTCGTTTTGGGCTGATGCGGCACTACACGCCAGAATTGCTTCACCATTTCATCCCAGTGCCGCAGAATTTCGTCGGCCCGGGGTGACTCTGTGTTTTCCAGATGAGCGTAGATCAATGCCTGCACCCGTTTTCTTTCTTCGGGGTCAGACAGTCGTTCCATGGTCACCATCGCCGGATTGCAGCATTTCCAAAAAACGTTTTTCGGATCGAACATATAGGCAAGTCCGCCGCTCATACCGGCGGCGAAGTTGCGTCCGATCCGGCCCAACACCATCGCCGCAACCGGGTGACGCCGGAACCGTTGCGTTCCTTCGTCGATAACATTTTGTTTTAAGCTCATTTCTACGAACGGTGATGGTTGGAGGCAGCAGGTGTTTTCTGTTTTATTCGAGTCATCCGCTTATTTACGGCAACAACAACGTAACTTGTCTCACCTTCAAAAACCTTGACCCAAGTCAAAGAACAGCGGCAAAAGTGGACTATGATGTTCATGTGATGTGGGAATGCCCACCAGTCCGGCTGACACACAGCATGCGATCTGCGCGGTGTAAAAAACAAAATTGAAAAATATGAAAACAAGAACGCCTTCCACTCAAGGCCACAGTTGCTGTGGCGGTTCGACGGAAACGGTTCCGGCGGGCGATAGCAATACGTCGGGGTTCCTGAAGCAAGGAATCTTGGACGTGCGTGCTTTGCCGCCAGCCCGGCGGCACTCGCTGATTTTTGAAACCTTCAAGGGCTTGAACCAGGGCGAATCCTATGTGCTGGTCAACGACCACGACCCCAAGCCGCTCTACTACCAATTCTCCGCTGAATATGCGGGCTTGTTCACCTGGGCCTACGAGGAACAGGGTCCCGAGGTGTGGCGCGTGCGCATTGGAAAGGCGAAAAGCGAAAAAACCGCGCAGAGTTGAGACTCAAATTCCGCCGGATGAAAAGCCATGAAATATTTATCTTGCGGCGATTTGTTCCTCCTTGCGCATCTGACGAGAAAAGATGGCCAATGCAGATTACAGACAAAATGACTTTGCCGGGAGCCGAGTTGACGGCCAGTAAAATGCCGGGGCACTGGCTGCTCGCCCGGCTTGGCAAACGTGTGTTGCGACCGGGCGGGTTGAACCTGACGCGGCGGATGTTGGAATCACTGACGATCCAACCATCCGATGCCGTGGTGGAATTTGCGCCCGGTCTGGGTGTGACCGCACGGATGACGCTGGATTTGCACCCGGCGGCTTATACGGCCATTGAGGACGATGAGGCCGCCGCCGCCTGTGTCCGCCGGTTGCTGACCGGCACCCGCCAACAATGTTTGATTGGCAATGCTGCGAAAACGTCTTTGCCGGATCAATCCGCCACGGTTGTTTACGGCGAAGCGATGTTGACGATGCAAGGAACCGAGCAGAAAAACAGCATCGTGCAAGAGGCCGCCCGGCTCCTGAAGCCGGGCGGCCGTTACGGCATGCACGAATTGTGCCTCGTCCCGGACGATTTGGATGACAAAATCAAACTGGAAATTGAACAGGCTCTTTCCCGGACGATCCACGTTGGAGCCAGGCCGCTGACTTCAATCGAGTGGCACGCCGTTCTGGAAGCCGAAGGGTTCAAAGTGCAAACTGAAGTTCAACGTCCCATGCGCTTGCTGGAACCAGACCGGTTGATTCAGGACGAAGGCTTATGGGGTGCCTTGCGCTTCGTTAAAAATCTGCTTCGCGACAAAGAAGCTCGCCAGCGTGTTCTGGCCATGCGCCGGATTTTTGTGAAATACCGTTCCAATATGGCCGCCATCATGCTGGTTGGAACCAAATCGTCCGAATTTCGCAGCACGAGCGGACCGGAAAAGAATCGCGGAACGCGGACGCCACTTAATCAAGAGGTCCAAATGCAGGCACAAAGCATCAACCAACATTACACTGAAGACCATCAGCATCTCGACGATTTGTTTCACGAGTTCCAGAGCCTGAAGTCCACCGACAGTCGGAGTGCTGAAAAGACGTTCTATAAATTCAAGACCGGCTTGGAACGGCACATCGTCTGGGAGGAGGAAATTCTTTTTCCAGCGTTCGAAGAGAAACTTGGCCATCTCCAGGATGGTCCGGCAGCCGTCATGCGATTGGAGCATCGAGAAATTCGCAAATACTTGGACGCCATTGCCCGAAAGCTGGCGGACGAGAATTTTGAAACCGACGAGGAGGAGATGGGATTGGAAACAGTGCTGTGCCCGCACAACCACAAGGAAGAGGGCATTCTTTATCCGATGATGGACCAAATGTTCAGTGAGCCGGAGCGGGCGGGGATGTTTTCGGAAATGAACAAAAGTAAATGAATCGGCGGAACACCTAGAGTCGCGGACTCCCGGGCGTTCCAAAAATTCAAAAGCGAAATATGAAAATTGCAGTTTATGACACTCATGTGCTGAAAAAAAATGGCGGCACAATGCGCTTTGATGTCATCGTGCCCCAGGGTGAATCGCACGAACGGGTGCTCGGCTTTGGTCGCGAACATCTCAAGACTGTAGGCCAGGAAGGCCAGACCCTGACCACCAAGGAATGCGAGTTCTGCCATGTGGAATCGGCTTCGTCGGAAATCGAGCGAGCCATCAGCCAGCACGGTTATTACGTCAAAGAACTAATCCATTAACATGACCGACGCTCTAAAATTGCTGTTGTTGTTTGCTTTTCTGTCCGCAACAACCGTTGCGGTATTCATCGTGGTCGCGTGGTCCACACGCCTGCCGAGCCGGGAACAATCCGAGGTGCAGCATGACGGATATGTCATTCGCGGTCGTTGGTTTATCGGGGTGACACTGTTTCTGCTGGCAACCTTCGTGGTCACGGTTCCTTTTTTTCCCTACCTGTCGGCGGCGGCGGCGCTGGAGCCGGCCGAGAAGGTGCCCGTGATCGCCGCCCAATTCTTCTTCACAATGCCGGATCATTTTCCGTTGAACCGCCGGATTTTGTTTGAAGTCACGTCGCGCGACGTCAATCACGGTTTTGGCATTTATGATCCCAAGGGGCAGATCATTGCGCAAACCCAGGCCATGCCGGATTACGTGAATTATCTAGCGGTCACGTTTCATCAGCCCGGCCACTATAAGGTGCGGTGCCTGGAATACTGCGGGGTGGGGCACGCGATCATGGAAAAAGATTTTACGGTTGGAAATGACGATACCGGCAGCAGTGAAAATGGCAAAGCAGCCAACCCAGGAGCCAATAAAGAAAGCAACAATGGAAACACCAATGGAAGCAGCAACCCATTCGAATAAATCTTCCACCGGCTGGCGCGTGATGAAACTTTACCTCCACTCCGGCCTGGGGCTCACCGCGCTGATGCTGCTGGTGGGACTCGTGATACGCGCGGCGCAGGCGAACTGGGTGCCCGCTCTCTCCCCCGGCAACTTTTACGCGTTGTTGACGCTCCATGGTGCCGGAATGTTGGTGGGCCTGTTGCTCTGCGGCATGGGCGGACTGTGGTTCCTGATGCGGCGGCATATCCATTTGAGCGCACCACTGGCGGTGCTGGCGTGGGGCTTCATCATGCTGGGCGTCGTCGGGGTGTTGGTGGCGACCGTGTTCGGACATTTCGCCGGTCTCTACACTTTTCTGTATCCGATGCCGTTTGATGGCAACTGGCCGAGTTGGGCCACGGGCGTGTTTTTAATCAGCATGGTGCTGGTCAACATCGGCTGGATGATCTGGTGCTTTCAAATGTTGGGAGCGGTTTTGCGGGCCTACAGCGGACTGCGCGGGGCGCTGGGCTGGGATTTTGTCTGGCATCCCAAGGCTTTTCTGGCCGCCGGCCGGCAACCGCCGCCGCCGGAAGCTTTTCCCGCCCTAGTCGCGGGCCTCGATGGGCTGGTGGCGGGGATGGTCGCCATGTTGCTCGGCATGGCGCTGCTGGTGCGCTGGCTGGATCCCCGCGTGCTGATTGATCCGTTATGGGCGAAAAATCTGACCTATTTTTTCGCCCACACGCTGGCCAACCTGATCATCTATATGCTGGCGGCGCTGATTTACGTCGGCCTGCCCTACGCGACCAAACGGACCTATCACACCTCAACCGTGCTGGTCATCGGCTGGTGGAGTTCGCTGGTCTTTATTCTGACCAACTATTTTCATCATCTTTACATGGATTTCGTCCAGCCGGGAATCTTGCAGTATTTGGGCGAATTGTCGTCCTACCTGACGGCGGTGCCGGTGACGGCGGTGACGATATTCAGCGCCTTGATGCTGGTCTGGCGCTCCCGCACGCGGTGGACGCTCGGCGCCATCTTTTTCTATTCCGGGCTAGTCGGCTGGGTGGTCGGCGGGATTGGCGCGGAAATTGACGCCAGCGTTCCGTTCAATGTGCATCTGCACAACACGCTTTGGGTGCCGGCGCATTTCCACACCTATTTGCTGGGCGGCTGCCTGCTGTTCGTGCTGGGCTGGGTGTTCCTGTTGTTGGAATCGCGCAGCCGGCGCAACACGCCGGATCTGGTGCGCTGGTTGATTGGCACGCTGGTCTTTGGCGGCATGATTGTTTTTCTCATGGGATTTTATTTCGGCGGTGCGCTGGGTGTTCCCCGGCGATATGCCACCGAGACGATGCCGGGGCCCTTGCTCGCCCAGATCGCGACCGTCGGGGCCGTCATCATGCTCGTCGGTTTTATCCTGGTGTTCGTCGAAGGCTTGCGGCTGCGGCGGAACTATCAAGCCGACCGCCCGCTGTGGCCGGAAGAACTCATCAATCAGCCCCATGAAGAATAACCACACGTTGAGACGGATCGCCCTGATTGGAACCGGGATTGTCGGGGCAGTGATCATGGGCTACGGAATGTTGGTGGTTCTGTATTCGCATGAGATGACGACCATTCCCGTCCATCATCTGCTGCACGGCGGCATGGCGGTGGGTGCGGGGATGCTGGCGATGGCTCTGGCCGCCAGCCTGCCACCCCGCAACCGGGAGCGAAGTGGGTGGAGCATTCCCGCAGCCCTGGCACCGGTTGCCGGCTTGTTACTGATGTGGCCATCAAAATATGCCTATTTGATGGACCACCCTTGGCTGCATCTGCTTGATCACTTGGGGATTGCCCTGTGCAGCCTATTGGCGGTGTTTGCGGCTCAAGCCTATGTGCGCGGCCTGGGCTGGCCCATGTTGGTGCTGCTGGTGGGCATGGATGCGGCCGCTGCGGGTGGATTTGGCGTTTCGCCCGGCAACCGTGAGGCTTTGTGCTCTCAACCCACGATCGCCGCCACGGAAAACACGGTAGCCAGCCCGGGTCAAGTCACGCCCCTGCATATGTTGGGAAAGCAACTGTCGCAAAACCTGGGTTGCACGGCCTGCCATCGGATAGGCGGCATCAAAGGGGTTGGTCCTACCTGGAAAAACCTCGCCGGCTATCCGCAAAAACTCGCCGATGGCACGACGGTGGTTGCTGATTACCCGTTTTTAAAAAAAGCGATTCTCTATCCCGAGCAAGTGCATTTGGAGGGTTTTCCGCCAAATGCGATGCCCAATTCCTACCGGGCGATGCTTTCCGGCCCGCAGCACGCCGATGAGGCGGAACTGAAGGCGATCATCTCGTATATCAATACCTTGAGCGATCGCAGCAGCCCGGCCAGCCAACCGCCCGCGCCGGCCGCATCTGGAAAATAGGTCTGTAGGTCTGATACGCATGACATGTGAGTATTCTTACTACGCGGAACCTTGGCACGGCTGACGCCGCCAACCCGTAGCGCAGGATTGCATCCTGCTGTATCGCCGATTTGAAATCGGTAGAGCGTCGCGAGTTCGTGGCGGCCAGCGGGTTGCAAACCCGCGATACAGCAAATTGAAAATCTGCGCTACGCTCATGGTTTGTGAAATATGAGAGTTAAGCGTCATCGCACGGTTTTTGCTGTCACCACTCGTGGAAAAACTTGGCGGGAAAGGTTTCGTCGTCAAGGTCAAATGTAAGTCGGGACCGGATTGAATGATTTACTTTTGGCTCCTGCCTGCTTGAATGGAGCCATGTCCGCCACCCTAGCTGAATTCAAAAAAAGCGCCGTTGTCAACACGCTGCGCAGTTGCCAGCTTTTCACCGGGCTGCCGCCATCTGCCTTGGAGCAAATTGCGGAAGTCACGGTTTTGAAATCGTTAAAGAAAGGCGAATATTTTTTCCACGAAGGCGATCCGTCGCCCGGTTTTTTCGTGGTGCAAAGCGGCGCGGTGAATGTGCATCGGGTCAACGGCCTGGGCCAGGAACAGGTGATTCACATTTTTCGCGTCGGCGAATCGTTCGCTGAAGCCACGCTCGCCGCCCCGAAAGGATGCCACGCTGATGCGCGCGCCGTCGGTTTCACCCAAGTGTTGCTGATCCAAAAAGACGGCATTCTGGAACTGCTCAAGCGTCAGCCGGAACTGGCGTTGCGAATGCTCGGCTCCATGAGCAACCATCTGCGGGTGCTGGTCGGCCAACTGGAGGACTTCATGCTCAAAGATGTCGAGACCCGGCTCGCCAACTGGCTTTTGAAACGCTGCCCGAATCCGCGCGACGAACTGCCAGTGCAGGTCGAATTAACGATGCCCAAGCGCGCGCTGGCGGCCGAATTGGGCACCATCGGCGAGACGCTTTCGCGCACTCTGGCCAAGTTTCGCAAACAAAAACTGATCGCCGTCCGGGGCAAGACCATCACCATTCTTTCGCCACCAAAACTGTATGCGTTGCTGCACCGGAATTTGGGCGAGGAGCCTTGACCAGTCAGGGAATGACACCGACGATACTTTTGCTGAACATCGGTTGACATGAAAATTATTACCCACAATCTCGGTTTTTCACGCACCGGCCCACGCCGTGAGTTGAAAAGGGCACTGGAAAGTCACTGGGCGGGCCGGATCACGAAAGCGCAGTTGTTGGCGGATGCTAAGAGCATTCGCCGGGAAAACTGGTTGTGCCAAAAAGCCAGCGGCATTGACTTGATTCCGTCGAACGATTTCAGTCTCTACGACCATATGCTCGACATGTGCGCCCTCGTCGGGGCAGTCCCCGACCGTTTTCTTCGGACAGGCGGCGACATTGATCTGGCGATCTATTTCGCGATGGCCCGTGGCACAGCGTTGTCCGGTGGTCCGGCCGCCCCCGCGTTGGAAATGACCAAATGGTTCGACACGAACTATCATTACCTGGTGCCGGAGTTGCATCCGCAACAAACCTTCCGGCTCGCGTCAACGAAACCGTTCGACGAATTCAACGAGGCCAGGGCCTTGGGCGTCGAAACGGTTCCGGTGTTGCTCGGCCCCATCTCCTTCCTGCTTTTGGGCAAAGCGCGAACCGAGAGCGGCGAAGAATTTGACCCGCTTTCACTTTTGCCGGAATTGCTCCCGGTTTATGAAGCTGTCTTGCGTCAGTTGGAATCGCTCGGTGCGCATTGGGTGCAATTCGACGAACCGATATTGGCCATTGATTTGGGTGCTGCGGAACTCGCTTCCTTTCACTCCGTTTACGCCCGGTTGCGGGCTGCGGCGACATCCGCGAAGCTGATGCTGGCCACTTATTTCGGCGAGCTTGGAGAAAATCTGCCAACGGCGCTCCACTTGCCGGTGGACGCACTCCACGTTGACGCCGTTCGCGCGCCGCAGGAGTTGGCCAGCGTGCTGAAATCAATCTCCGACTCAATGGCGTTGTCCATCGGCGTTGTGAACGGGCGGAATATCTGGCGCAACGATTTCGCTGATTCATTGAAGCTGCTCGAACCGGCGCGCCAGAAATTGGGGCCGGAGCGGCTGATGATTTCGCCCTCGTGCTCATTGCTTCACGTCCCCGTAAGTTTGAAAGCCGAAGCCAAACTCGACGAGGAGTTGAAAGGCTGGCTCGCGTTCGCGGAAGAGAAGCTCGATGAAGTAGTGACACTGGCACGACTGCTGGAAGGCACGACCAGCCCGGACATTCTGACGAAAAACCAGGAAATGGCGCGGAACCGTCGCGAAAGCCCGCGCGTTCACGATCCGAATGTTAAAAGGCGTTGCAGCGAGATTGTGAAAAACGATCTTCAGCGAACCAGCGTTTATTCGAAGCGACGTCAGATTCAGGAGGCCAGGTTGCATCTGCCGCTGCTGCCCACCACCACCATCGGTTCCTTTCCCCAAACGGAAAACATTCGCACCGCGCGAGCAAAGTTCAAACAGGGCCAATACAGTCTGGCCGAGTATGAACAGTTCCTTGAAGACGAGATTCGCCAGTGTGTCCAGTTGCAGGAAGAAACCGGCCTCGATGTGCTGGCGCACGGCGAGTTCGAGCGTAACGACATGGTCGAATATTTTGGCGAACAATTAAGCGGGTTTGCCTTCACCGGAAACGGCTGGGTTCAAAGCTATGGCTCGCGTTGCGTCAAGCCGCCGATCATCTTCGGCGACGTGCGTCGCCCGCAGCCGATGACGGTGCGTTGGGCAAAGTTCGCCCAGTCCCTCACCGCGAAGCCCATGAAGGGAATGCTCACTGGCCCGATCACTATCCTACAATGGAGTTTTGTCCGCGATGACCAACCGCGAAGCGAAACGACAAAACAGATTGCTCTGGCCATCCGCGATGAAGTGCGTGATCTCGAAGCGGCCGGCATCGGCATCATTCAAATTGACGAGCCGGCACTGCGCGAAGGTTTGCCGATGCGGAAAGCCGGTTGGCCGGAATACTTAAAATGGAGCGTTGAGGCGTTTCGGCTCGCCGCCTCGGGCGTGAAGGATGACACACAGATCCACACGCACATGTGCTATTGCGAATTCAACGACATCATCAATTCAATCGCCGCGCTCGATGCCGATGTGATCTCGATTGAGGCTTCACGTTCAAAGATGGATTTGTTGCGGGCATTTTTAACCTTCCATTATCCAAACGAAATCGGCCCCGGCGTGTGGGACATCCATTCGCCCCGGGTGCCGTCGGCAGACGAAATGTTGCAACTCATCCGCGCCGCCATGCAGGTCATTCCGCCCGAGCGCGTCTGGGTGAACCCCGACTGCGGCCTGAAAACTCGCCGTTGGGAGGAAGTGATTCCCGCATTAAAAAACCTGGTGGCGGCTGCTCGCTCCGCCCGTGAATCCGCTGCGCAGGCCGCTTTGCGCGCAGACGGATGATGCGCTGCAAAACGAGTCAATGGTTGTTTCACAAGTTCGCGCGCGAGCGGACGACCGCCGTCGACACACCTGAGCGGTTGGAGTTACGGTCCGGCTAGCGAAGCTGCAGGATGCGATCGGACTCTTCGTGAACTTGGTGGAAGAAGGTGGCCTTGTCGGGTTGTTTGATATCTACGTCCCAAGCGGGGATCATTTCCTTGAGTCGGGCTTTCCCCTCGGGGCTGGCCACAAGATCCGGGAAACAATTTTTGATAATTCCAAGGGCGATGTCCACCGAAACCGAAGCGCCTGGAGAAGCTCCAAGCAGCGCAGAGAGAGTGCGGGCGGAATTGGTGAGGATCTCGGTGCCGTAGTGGACGATGCCCGCTTCGCCATCGGTTTTTTTGATGGCTTGGACGCGGATGCCGGCGTCCACGAGCTTCCAATCCTTGGTCCTGGCTTTGGGATAAAAGATCCGTAGCACTTCGATGCGATCCGCTATGCTTTGAGTGCCTTGCTGGACAAGGTATTTAATGAGATCGAGATTCCCGAGACCGATCTTGATCAGAGTGGCGAGGTTGTCGGGTTTGATGGACCCCGGCAGATCGGTCCAACGGCCCGTCTTGTGCAAGAATTTGGTGGTCCAGGCGGCGAAGGGTCCAAAAAGCAGCGTTTTCCTGCCATCGAGAATGCGGGCGTCGAGATGGGGAACCGCCATGGTCGGAGCGGCAGCGAGCGCTTGACCATAGACTTTTGCCTGATGGCGGGCGACGATTTCCGGGTTGTCACAAACGAGCCACTGACCACCGATGGGAAAGCCACCGATACCCTTACTCTCCGCGATGTCTGATTTTTGCAGCAAGGGAAGGCTGCCACCCCCCGCGCCGACAAAGACAAATCGCGCATGGTTTTGGCGGATCGCTCCAGTGGCCATATCGCGGATGGTGAGATTCCATCCAGAAAGTGCGGGTTCCAGATCAATGACCCGGTGGGCGGTGGCGGTGGCGCAGCCTTCCTGTTGTGCGAGCCAGTGCAATAACTGGCGGGAGATGGCGCCAAAATTGACATCCGTGCCGCCGTCCATTTTCGTCGCCGCGATCGGAACCTCGTCGCGGCCTTCAACCAAGAGGGGCACCCAACGGGCGATCGTTTCGCGGTCCGTGATGAATTCCATTTCGGAAAAGAAATGATGTGCGGCCATCCCGGCATGTCGGGCGCTAAGAAAATCCACCTGTTCGTCCCCATGCACAAAACTGATGTGAGGAATCGGATTAATGAATGTTTTTGGATCGCCCGCCATACCGCTCTCTACGGCAAAACTCCAGAACTGACGGGAGTGGCCTTGCATCGATTTGGTG
>DMQW01000352.1:4695-8994 GCA_003455565.1 Limisphaerales bacterium | reverse complement strand
CGCGGCGACTACCTCGCCATCGTCACGCTCGGCTTCGGCGAAATCATCCGCGTCATTTTGCAGAACATGAACGCCGTCGGCGCGGCGCGCGGCTTGAGCGTGATGCACGGCTGGACGAATCTGTTCTGGACGTTCGGCCTTGCGGCGGTGACGGTTTATGTTGTCGCGGCGCTCGTCAATTCCACTTATGGCCGCGGCTTCATCGCCGTCCACGATGACGAGGTCGCCGCCGAGGCGATGGGCATCAACACCACCAAATACAAAGTCACCGCGTTCGTCGTCGGCGCATTTTTCGCGGGCATTGCTGGCGGACTTTACGCGCACTCGAAACAATTCGTCACGCCCGGCGGTTTCGGCTTCATGCAATCCATCGCCTTCGTCGTCATGGTCATCCTCGGTGGCATGGGCAACACCATCGGCGTCATCCTCGCCGCGATTCTGCTGACGCTGCTGCCCGAAGGACTGCGAATGCTGGCCGGCATCGAACACCTGCCCGGCCTCACCGCCGAACGTCCGCTCGGCTGGATTGGCGACACGCGGATGATCATTTATTCGCTGCTGCTGATCGTGCTGATGCTCACCCGTCCGCAGGGGCTTTTCAACTGGCGAAAATCTGCCGTGCCAAAATAAAAATGTCCGCGCTGCTTCAACTTGAAAAAACCACAGTTCGCTTCGGCGGATTGACGGCGGTGTCGGAACTGGACTTGCAGATCGGGCGCAACGAACTCATTGGGCTCATCGGTCCGAACGGCGCGGGCAAAACGACCGCGTTCAATCTCATCACCGGCGTCTATCAACCGACCGCCGGCGAAATCACGTTCGACGGCAAATCCATCGTCGGCAGCAAGCCGTATCGCATCACGGCGCGCGGCATTGCGCGGACGTTCCAAAACATCCGGCTGTTCCCCTCGCTCACCGTTTTTGATAATGTCCGCGCGGTGTTTCACCTGCATCTGCGCGGCGACGTGCGCCATGCGCTCTGGCGCGGCAATGGTTATCACGCCGAGGAAAAGTCCATCGCCGACCGCGTCATGGAATTGCTTGAAATTTTTCAGCTCGGAAAATTCCGCGACGAGCCGGCGAAAAGTTTGAGCTACGGCGACCAGCGCCGTTTGGAAATTGTGCGCGCCCTTGCCGCCAAACCGAAACTGCTGCTGCTCGACGAACCTGCTGCCGGCATGAACGCGACTGAAAAAGTTGAGCTAACGCGCCTCATCCGTTTCGTCCGCGATAAATTTCAGATCTCCATTCTGCTTGTCGAGCACGACATGCACGTCGTCATGGAAATCTGCGAGCGGATTGCGGTTCTGGATTACGGAATCAAAATTGCCGAGGGCAAACCTGATGAAGTGCGTGCGAATCCAAAAGTCATTGCGGCGTATTTGGGGGATTAATTAAAAAATCAAAATTAAAAATGAAAAAACAGAACCATCGGACAGCACGCGGACGCCCATCGGCATTTTTAATTTTGCATTTTTAATTTTTAATTGAATTGATGTTGGAAATAAAAAATCTGACGGTCAGCTACGGCGTGATCACCGCGCTGCACGGGATTTCCTTGTCCGTGCAATCCGGCAGCATCGTCACGCTCATCGGCAGCAACGGCGCGGGCAAAACGACAACGCTGAAAACAATTTCCGGTCTGCTGAAGCCGAAATCCGGCGAAATTTTTTATAACGGCAAAAACATCGCCGGTTTGCCGCCGCACGAAATCGTGGCGCGCGGTTTGTCGCACGTTCCCGAAGGCCGGATGATTTTTTCAAATCTCACCGTGCTGGAAAATTTGCAGATGGGCGCGTATCTGGTGCGCGACAAAAAAATCGTCCGGCGCGAGTTGGAATTTGTCTTCGCCATGTTTCCGCGACTGAAGGAACGCGAACAGCAAATCGCCGGAACGCTTTCGGGCGGCGAACAGCAGATGCTGGCGATCGGTCGCGCGCTGATGTCGCAGCCGAAATTCCTGATGCTGGACGAACCGTCGCTCGGCCTCGCGCCGCTGCTGGTGAAGACGATCTTTGAAAAAATCGTGGAGATCAACCGCGAGCGCGGCCTGACGATTTTGCTGGTGGAACAGAACGCGAACCGCGCGCTGGAAATTTCCAACTTTGGCTACGTTTTGGAGACGGGCAAAATCACTTTGCAGGGCGACTCGGGCTCGCTGCGCCAGAATTCGCAGGTGAAGAACGCGTATCTCGGTGGTTGAACCTTGTGTCCAGTGAGCAATCTTTATACGCGCCGGTGACGCGGTGGCAAAATCCTTAATCCAATTAATTTGAAATCGCCCGTTGACTTCGACCGCACGTTTGATAGTTTCCACGTCCCTTTGTTGGGTTTTGAGATGAAAACGTATTTGCCTAAAATAGATTTGGACCAGCGCAAGTGGCACGTCATTGACGCCGATGGCGTCGTGCTCGGGCGTCTGGCCGAGCAGGTGGCCGACATTTTGCGCGGCAAGAACAAGCCCGTCTATACGCCGCACCTTGATGCCGGTGACTTTGTCATCGTCGTCAACGCCGAAAAAGTGCGCGTCACCGGCAAAAAAGAGATCGCCAAGGAATACATGAGCTATTCCGGCTGGAAAGGCGGCGAAAAATACGCTTCCGTCGAACAGATGCGCGCCAAACGCCCCGAATTTCTCATCACGCACGCCGTCAAAGGCATGATTCCCAAGAACCGCCTCGGCAGCCAGATCCTGACCAAGCTGAAAGTTTTCAAAGGCCCGAAACACGATCACGACGCGCAACAACCCGCCGTCCTCAAGCCCGCTAAATAATTTTTGTTATGGCAACCAAAACCACCAACGAATTCCTCGGCACCGGCCGGCGCAAAACCGCCGTCGCCCGTGTCCGCCTCGCCACCGGCAGCGGCAAGATCACCGTCAACGGCCGCGCGTTTGAAAATTATTTCCCGCTCGAAACCCAGCGCTCGGTCGTGTCCCAACCGCTGATCGTCACCGCCACCGCCGACAAGCTCGACGTGCGCGTGAACGTCACCGGCGGTGGCCCGAACGGCCAGGCCGGGGCAACCCGCCACGGCATTTCGCGGGCGCTGCTGCAGTTCGACGCGAATCTGCGTCCCGCGCTCAAAGCGGAAGGTTTTCTCACGCGCGATCCGCGTATGCGCGAGCGCAAGAAATACGGCCAGCCGGGTGCGCGTGCGCGCTTCCAGTTCAGCAAGCGTTAATCGCACTGGAAATTTTCAAACCCCGCTGGCATATGCTGGCGGGGTTTTTTGTTGAAAATTTAATTCAACAACCAAGCAACCAAGGCCGAAAAAACTTTGTTCCTTGGTTCCTTTGTTGTTCAATTTTATCAATTAGAAAATGAAAACGAAAAAAGTCGCCATCATCGGTGCGTCCGGTTACTCCGGCGAAGAACTCGTCAATCTGCTGCTGCACCATCCGCATGCGGAACTGGTGGTCGTGACCTCGCGCCAGAATGCCGGACAGACGCTCGCGCAGGTTTTTCCAAAATTCGCCAGCCATCCGAAATCCAAGACGCTCCGCTTCGTCGAGCCGAATGCCGAACTGCTTGCGAAGCAGGCCGACGTGGTTTTTCTCGCGCTGCCGCACGGCGTCGCCGCCGAATACGCCGTGCCGTTGCTCAACGCCGGCAGCGTCGTCATTGATTTGAGCGCGGATTTCCGGCTGAAGAGTGCGGAGGTTTATAAAGAATTTTACGCGCACGACCATCCCGCGCCGGATTTGCTGAAAAAATCCGTTTACGGTTTGCCGGAAATTTACCGGGACGAGATCAAAAAATCTTTACTCATCGCCTCGCCCGGTTGCTATCCAACGAGCATTTTGCTGCCGGTGATTCCGCTGCTCAAAGTCGGACTCATCAAGCCCGCCGGCATCATTGCCGATTCCATGAGCGGCGTCAGCGGCGCGGGCCGGAAAGCGGAGCTTGATTATCTTTTTTGCGAATGCAACGAAAGTGTGCGCCCCTACGGCGTGCCGAAGCACCGGCATTTGTCGGAGATCGAGGAACAGCTTTCATTCGCGGCTGGAACAAAGGTCACCATCCAGTTCACCCCGCATTTGATTCCGGTGAACCGCGGCATTTTGACGACGCTTTATCTTGAGCCGGCGGGAAAAGCAAACGCAGAAAAAATTTCCGCGTGCTACGCGAAGGCTTACGGCAACGAACCTTTCGTCCGTTTGCTCGACGGAAAAAATCTGCCCGACACAAAAAATGTCACCGGCACGAACGTCATCGAAATCGCATGGCGATTGGATTCGCGCACCGGACGGCTGATCGTGATGAGCGCCGAGGACAATCTGGTCAAAGGCGCGAGCGG
>DMQW01000352.1:0-4466 GCA_003455565.1 Limisphaerales bacterium | reverse complement strand
ACCCCAGCCGCAACTTGGAACGCCGCCGATTACGCCGCGAATTCCGTCGTGCAGCAGACCTGGGCGCGCGAACTCATCGCCAGGCTCAACCTGCGCGGCGACGAAAACATTTTGGATGTCGGCTGTGGTGATGGCAAAGTGACGGCGGAAATCGCCCACGCAGTGCCACGCGGTTCTGTGACCGGCATAGACGTTTCGCCGCAGATGCTCAAGTTTGCAAAAAAAACTTTTCCACCATCTCAAATTCCAAATCTGAAATTTCAAATCATGGACGCGCGGCAGATAAAATTCGCCCGTCAGTTCGACTGTGTTTTTTCCAACGCCGCCTTGCATTGGGTGAACGATCATCAGGCGATCCTGCGCGGCGCGGCGTCGGTTTTGAAATCCGGCGGACGGCTCATTGTCTCCTGCGGCGGTAAAGGCAATGCGCAGGATGTTTTTGTGGCATTGCGGCCGGAAATGCGGTTGAAACGCAGGCGCGAATTTTTCCGCAAGATGCCGCTGCCGTATTTTTTTTACGCGCCGGGCGACTACGAAAAATGGCTGCCGAAATTTGGTTTCAAAATTCAAAGCCTGAAACTTGCGCCGAAGGATGCGACTCACGCCGGCGCGGACGGTTTTGCAACGTGGCTGCGCACGACTTGGATTCCTTATGTCCAGCGCGTGCCGGAAAATCTGCGCGAGGAATTCATCGCCGCCGTCACGCAGCGATACGTCGCCAAACATCCGCCGGATGCGGAGGGCAAAGTCCACGTCCGCATGGTGCGGCTGGAGATTGATGCGGTGAAGTTGTAGTTAGGGCTGCGCGGCAGCGCAGCCCTACCGATAATTGGTAGGGCGGAGCTGCCGCTCCGCCCATTTCAAATTCAGTTGCAGAAAATTTATTTCCGAAGCCGGAAAAAGTTGGCAAATTCATTTTTAGCAATGAGTAAAATTAAATTCAAAGAAATTTCCGGCTCTATCGTCGCCCCCAAAGGCTTCCTTGCCAGCGGCGTGTTTTGCGACATTAAACGCCTCGGCACGGGCAAAGGCTCGAACAAAGGGCCGAAACGCGACCTCGCGCTCATCGTTTCCGAGAGGCCCGCAACTGTCGCGGGAATGTTCACGACAAATCAGGTTTGCGCCGCGCCGGTGAAAATTTGTGTTGAGCGCGTGAAACGCGGAACCGCGCAAGTCGTCGTCGTGAATTCCGGCAATGCGAACGCCTGCACCGGCAAGCAAGGGACGACCGATGCACGCGAGATGGTTTCGTTCACGGAAAAAGCTTTGGGGCTTTCCACTGGTCGCGCGCTCGTTGGCTCAACCGGGCGCATCGGTGTGACGATGCCGATGGACAATGTCCGTGCGGGCATCATTGAAGCCGCGACCTTGCTTGGTTCAGCCGTCGAAAATGCCGGCCACGCTGCGGAAGCGATCATGACCAGCGACACGAAGCCGAAGCAGATCGCGGTGGAATTCAAGCTCGGCGGCAAGACGGTTCGCATCGGCGGCATCTGCAAAGGCGCGGGGATGATTCAGCCGGGCATGAGTCCGACCGGCGCGCGTCCGGCCACGCTGCCGCACGGAGGACTGCACGCAACGATGTTGGGCTTCATCACGACGGATGCCGCGATTGACGCGAAAGTTTTGCAGACGGCACTGAACGAAGCGGTCGCGAACAGTTTCAACCGCATCACCGTGGACGGCGACATGAGCACGAATGACACGGTGCTGGTTCTGGCGAACGGACTGGCGGGGAATTCTCCAATTGCAGGAGACGAGGTGACGAGTCTCATTTCGAAAAGGAAAAACAGAGTTAGAGCCTCCTCACGTCGGCTCCTACAAGATTTTTATATTTTCCAAGCTGCGTTGAACCATGTCTGCCTTGAACTGGCGAAGAAAATTGTGCGTGATGGCGAAGGCGTTCACCGCGTCGTGACCGTGCGCGTGAACGGCGCGAAGACGATTCAAGACGCCGATGCCGCCGCGCGCGCGGTGGCGAACAGCGCGCTGGTGAAAACAAGCTGGCATGGCGGCGATCCGAACTGGGGCCGCATTATTGACGCGATTGGTTACTCGCCGGCGACGGTGGTGGAGGAGAAAATTGACATCGGTTACAGCGCGGTTGGCGGGAAGAAAATTCTCTGGAGCCTCAAGCGCGGGCAGCCGATGCGGGCGACGTTCAAGGAATTGTGCGCCGCCGTCGCGCCGAAGGAATTTGAACTGCACATCAACCTGAATCTCGGCCGGGCGAACGCGGTGATGTATGCCGCCGATTTGACGGAGGAATATGTGGACTTCAACAAAGGAGATATAGGCGATCCGAGTTCGCTGGGCGGATGATGGTTGACAAAATTAAACGATTTAGTAGTCTCTTTGTAGATACATTATGCAAACGATGATTCAACAATGGGGAAACAGCCTGGCACTGCGGATTCCCAAGGCATTCGCGCAACAGGCCAGGGTTAAAAAAGGCAGCCGCGTGCGATTCACCATCGAGAAAAACCGGCTGGTGGTCGAGCCGGTTGAGAAAACAAAAATCACATTGGCATCCCTGCTCGCTGGCGTGACGCCGGAAAATATCCACCCCGAAACCGACTGGGGCAAACCGATGGGCAAGGAAATCTGGTGAAAAAATCCGGCTACGTCCCCGCGCAGGGCGATCTCCTCTGGTTTGATTTTGATCCGCAGGCCGGACACGAGCAAGGCGGTCGTCGGCCGGCAATCGTGCTTTCGCCCAAGGCTTATAATCAACTCATCGGGCTTGCGCTCGTTTGTCCGGTCACCAGTCGCGAGAAAGGTTATCCGTTTGAAGTCAAACTTTCCGCCGGTTTGCCGGTCAGCGGCGTGGCGTTGGCCGACCACGTCAAGAGCCAGGACTGGCGCGCGCGTCACGCGGAGTTCATCGGCCGGCTGGATCCCGCCAACTTAACCGCCGTCTTGCAACGAACCCGCAGTTTGTTGCAGCAAGATAACCCCTGAAATAATTTTTTAACTACGGAAGGAACACGGTTCTTCAACGCAAAGGCGCAAAGGTGTCAAGTCGCAAGGCGACGAAACGCAGTGAAGGAGGAAGCAGGGCGAAGGCGGTAGGACGCGAGGATTTGCGGGCGCGAGTCTAGCCACCATGTGGCTGGCTAATTTCCGACGCTCCTGCGGAGCAAAGAACGCTCGACAGAAACTGGATGGTAAAATTAAACTTTTGAGATGTTTCTTTTGCGCGCAAGAGCTTTGATAATGCGTGAAGCGCGTTTCGCGTCAGGTTTTCCGAGTTCACCCAAAAGTTCAGTTGGATTGGCATTCAAATACTGCGCCAACCTGCTGAAAATGATTATCGAAAACGCAAATCCACCTCGTTCGATTCGTCCCAGCGTTTTCCAATGAATTCCGGCAAGTTCAGCGAGACATTCCTGCGTCAGCCCCATCCGGGCGCGTCCCGCGCGGATTTTTCTGCCGACTGCTCGAAGCAAATCACGGTCATTCACTCATAAGTTTAGAGCAGTTTCATAAAACCGTGTCAAAACTTTTTAGAAATGTCCCCTTGATAACTTACGAGAGAATGTCCCCTTTTGTTGGTTGATGTTGTTTGTTTGTGTCCCCGGTTTGGGCCGGGGGATGCAGGAAGGCCGGAGCGTAGCGGAGGCTGACCGGAATCCCCCGGCCCAAACCGCACTGCCCGGCCAACGCGTAAAACTGAACGCCGCCAAGGATGGTTCTCCGCCGGCGGTCGTATCCCTCGCACCGCCTTTAGAGGTTTGATTTTCTTGAGGCGCACAGGCCGGCCCGGCAGTTGGCACCACTTCAGTTTCTGCCCGCGATACGCCAGTTGTACCCGCCCGTTTCGTAGTGGCCGCACCACCACTTTCCGTCCGGCCAGGCTCAACGCCTCGTGTTGCCGGTCCCGTTGATACCACTTCCCTTCACAGGCCACGGTCCAATCCCGTTGCACCACCCGCTCTTCTTCCCAGCTCAAGACTTCGTCCAGGTTCCGGGGCAGGCCTTGATGCGCGTCCAGCGGACTGGCCGCCTTTCGCGCAAATCGCTGGTTGAACTCCCGTAGATACGTTTCATCCAGAAACCGGTTCGCGCTTTCCAGGTCGTTGATCTTCGCCAGTCGCAGCGCCTTGACCAGCCGGTCTTGCAGTACTCCATTCATCCGTTCCACCCGGCCTTTGGCTTGCGGGCTGTTGGCCAGAATCAGTTCCACTCCCAATACCGCCATCGCCCGGCCAAACTGCGTTTGCCGTTCCTTCCCGGCCAGTTGATCCGCCATGCTCGCCGCGCCTTCACACCGATAGAGGCTGTCCCGATCCACATATAAGCTGCCCGGCAACCTGTGTTTGCGCCCCCAGCCCTCGAACACATCGTAGCTGGCCCGCGTCGTTTCTTCTTCGGAAAACCGCGCCCGCATCCGGTTGGTCGCGTCATCCACCATCACCATCAGCACGCATTTCGCTCGCCGCCCTTCAAACCAGTCGTGGTGCGAG
>DMQW01000292.1:1016-6270 GCA_003455565.1 Limisphaerales bacterium | reverse complement strand
GAAGTCGCCTCGATGAGCATGGAACTGCTCGGCAACGAATTCCTGGAAGAATTTTATCCGGCCGCCGAGGCGAACCGCGCGCGCAAGACACATCTCGAAGGCATCATCGGATTTTTTCCGTGGATGGCGACGGTGGACGCGTTTCAGCACTGGATTTACACGCACGCGAACCACACGCGCGCCGAGCGCAAGGCGGCGTATCTGCAATTGATGGACCGCTTCGGCGGCGACGTGGATTGGAACAGCTACGAGGAAGCGCGGGCGTTTTCGTGGCACCGGCAGCTCCACATTTTCATCCATCCGTTTTACTACGTCGAATACGGCATCGCACAGCTCGGCGCGTTGCAGGTCTGGGCGAATTCGCGGCGCGACAAGGTGAAGGCGTTGAACGATTACAAAAAATCGTTGGCCCTCGGCGGGTCGCGGCCTTTGCCGGAATTGTTTGCGGCGGCGGGCTGCAAATTTCAATTCGACGCGGCGACCATCAAGCCGTTGATTCAACTGGCGGGTGCGGAGCTAAAGAAGTTATGAGTTTTGGATTTTGAGTTTTGAGTTATGAGCCAGAGCATTGTTCGTGAGAAAAGTTTTGCGTTCGCGCCGGAGATTATTTCGCTCTACAAACAGTTGCAGAGTGAAAAAGAGTTTGTGCTTTCCAAGCAGATGTTGCGGAGCGGGACGAGCATCGGTGCAAACATTGAGGAAGCATTAGCGGGCCAAAGCCGCCGAGATTTTTTAGCGAAGATGTCCATTGCTTCAAAGGAAGCGCGGGAAACGCGCTACTGGCTGGTTTTACTTCAACAATCCAAATTGACGAAACTGGATTTGAAACCTGCCATTGGACAGGTTGAATCGCTGATTAGGATTTGACATCCATCGTCAAAACCACGGCTGAATCCAGCGAAGCAACTCAAAATTCAAAACCCAAAACGCAAAACTGAAACCGTCAGGTTTCAATGCCGTAAGCCTTGATCTTGTTGTAAAGCGTCTGCCGTCCGATACCGAGGCGTTTGGCGGTTTCGAGTTTGTTGCCAGCGGTTTGCTTGAGCATCTGGCTGATGGCGTTGCGTTCCACGCCTTCGAGCAGCGTGAAGCCGGTGTCCTGGCCTTCGGTGGGAATAAATTTGATGTCGCTGATGGAAAGATCGGTGACTTGAATATCAGGGCCTTCGGAAAGCAGCACGGCGCGCTGGATCTCGTTCTGCAACTGACGGACGTTGCCGGGCCAGTCGAAGGTGACAAGGTGTTCGACGGCCGGCGGGGTGAACCCGTTGAGCGTGCGGTTTGCCTGCGCGGCGAAGCGTTTCAAAAAGGAATTGGCGAGCGGGAGAATGTCCTCGCGGCGTTCGCGCAGCGGCGGCAGATGCACGGAAATCGCGCTGATGCGATAGAACAAGTCTTCGCGCAGTTTGCCGTCCTTGATGGCGTCTTCGGGTTTGCGGTTGGTGGCGACGATGATGCGGCAGTTGGTCTTGTAACTGACGGTGTCGCCAACCGGACGGACTTCCTGATCCTGCAAAACGCGCAGCAGCTTGCTCTGCGTGTCAATGGGCATCTCGGAAATTTCGTCGAGGAAGAGCGTGCCGCCTTCGGCCTGCCGGAAGAGTCCCTGCCGGTCGGCCACCGAGCCGGTGAAGGAACCTTTTTTGGAGCCGAATAATTCGCTTTCGATGAGTTCGCGCGGCAGGGCGGCGCAGTTGACCTTGATGATGCGCTTTTTAGCGCGCGGACTTAAACAGTAGATGAGGTCGGCGATGACTTCCTTGCCGGAACCGCTTTCGCCGGTGATGAGAATGGTGACGTCGCTGGGCGCCACGCGTTCGATGGTGCGGACGACCTGCTGCATGGAGGCGCTGCGGAAAACCGGCGAGGCGGCACCGCTCATGGTTTCGAGCGCGCGGCGGAGCGTGGTGTTTTCCTCATTTTGTTCCTTGCGCTCCAGGGCGCACTTCACATCGGCGAGCAGCTTTCCGGGCGGGAACGGTTTTGGCAGAAAATTATACGCGCCGAGGCGTCCGGCTTCCATCGCCATCTCCATCGTGCCCGTGCCCGTGATGACGATCACTTCGGAGTCGGCCCAGCGTTTCTTGATCAGCGGCAGCAACACCAGGCCGTTGGCGTCCCGCAGATTCACATCCAGCACGATCACGTCCGGCTGAACGTCGGCAAAAGATTTTTGCAACGCCGCCCCGCTGTTGGCTTCCGTCACGGTGAAATCGGTTTCGAGGATGGACTTGAGCAGCATGCGAAAATCCGCCTCGTCATCCACGATGAGAATCTTGCCTTTCATTTTTTATTTTTAGCGTTTTTGGTGCAGGCCGCGACAAACTTCTGAAAAATAGCGCGATAGCTGGCGTGTTTTTCCGTGAGCCGTTCGGGATGAAATTGCACACTCAAGAAAAACGGCAGCCGCGCCGCGCTTTCCGGTTTCAACTCCATCACTTCGACCAGTCCATCCCGGCTGCGCCCCGTCGCCACAAAAGGTTGCGCCGGTTCCGCCACCGCCTGATGATGGGTGCTGTTCACGCCCAAAATCCACCTGCCGCAAATCTTGGCGACCAAAGAGCCGGGTGTCAACGCCACTTCATGCACGAATTCCAGCGCCGTATCCATGCGCTGGTGGTTCAAGGCACCGGGAACCTGCTGTTTGATGTCCGCCACCAAGCCGCCGCCGAACGCCACATTCATCAACTGATGACCACGGCAGATCGCCAGCAGCGGCTTGCGTTGCCGGAAAATCTCCGCGATCAAAAGCAGTTCAAACCGGTCGCGGACACCGTTATCAGGCGTCTGGCTGATGGTCTTGAGAATTTTTTTTGGCAGGGATTTGTCGTAGAGACCGGGATTGATGTCGTCGCCGCCAGTGAGCAGCACGCCGTCGGTGCGGCGGACACATTCAGCGAGCGTGGCGCGGTTGGTCGTCACCGGCGCGGTCACGGGAATGCCGCCCGCCTGCAAAATGGCCTGATTATACCGCACCGAAAGGCTGGCGGACAAATCATGAAATTCCACGCCGCGCTTCTCGATGCTCGGTGAAACCAAAATCAAAGGCGGTCTGGCCATGCGCGAAAGGTAAAGCATCCGGGCAAATTGTCAGCGGAAAATCGCGCCGGTTTTGTGATTGCGTTTGAAGGACGGCGTTGAAAAGCGCCGGAGGCGCGTTTGAAAATAGACAAACAATCCGGCCGTCCCGGCCGGGACTTGATGGCATTTTGTCTGCGGATCCTATTTTCGGTCGCCGCTTTGCGGCTGAAAACAACCGCCCAAAATCGCGCTCGACAAAGTGGCAGGCGGGGAATAAGAAGTCTGTGCTGGAAATAACAGATCAGCCAAGCTTCAACATTATTATGCGCAAAGCTCTCTTTTGTCTTTTGCCCCTGGTTTGGATTACCCATCTTGGTTTTGCTCAGGAGCAGCCGTTCCCTGCTTTCCGCATCCTTCCAGAAGACGTGATTCAAGACAGTATTCGGCAGGTTCGATTCAACACGAATAATTTCGCAGTCAGATGGACGTTCACTGAAGCAGGCGCAAGGAAGATACTGGCTTTTCGAGAGACCTTGTCCCCGCTACCGGTTAGCAAGAGAGAGTCTGCTCCTTTGTGCATCTGAAAGTCGCCGACCTCGAATGCGCGCTGAAATTTTATTGCGGCGTGCTGGGCTTTGAATTGCAGCAGCGGTTCGGTTCCAGCGCGGCGTTCATTTCGGCGGGCGGTTATCATCATCACATCGGGTTGAACACCTGGGGAGCGCGGGTGGTTCGCCGCCGCCGCCGCGCAGCACCGGGCGGTATCATCTGGCGTTCTTTATCCAACGCGCGCGGCGCTGGCGGATGCGTTGCGGCGCGTGCTCGCGGCGGGCGGCGAACTGGACGGCGCGGCGGATCATGGCATGAGCGAGGCGATTTATTTGCGCGACCCGGACGGCAATGGCGTGGAACTTTATTTGGATCGTCCCAAAGAAAAATGGCCGCGCACACCCGCCGGCGAACTGGCGATGTTCACACACGCGCTGGATTTGGACGGGCTGTTGAAGGAGAAATAAAATTACGCGCGGAGCTTCACGGATTTTTCCGACGCCCCATTCTTGAAGGCGAGCGGCGTGGCGGCTTTAGAAATGTCGCCGCCGTCCATGACAATTCCTTCATTCGCCGCGCCTTCGACTTGCAGAAAAATTGACGCGGGCTTCAAGAGTTTCGTCGCGCTCATCAAAACATCTTTTGACTCGATGAAGCGCAAAACGGACTCGGCTTCCTGATTTCCCTGCACGCTCAAACCATTCACCGCCGCGTCACTGACGTGATCGAATACGACCGCCGGCCGCAAATCCGGCGCGGCCATTTCGAAGCGCACGTTGTTGAGCGTCAGCCCGCGCACGTTGCGTGCGAACAGCGCATACGCGGGCGGGACGCCGATACCGTAATACTCGCCCACGATTTTCGGAACGTCGCGCACCGCCGCCTGTTCCGCCGTGCCGCCGCCGGGGAAGGTCACATGCACGTCGTTGAAGCTGATGTTTTCCAGAAAGGCTTCACCAAATGCGTTCAGCGTGATGCAGGAAAAAATTTCGCCGGGATTGTAGGTGCTGGCAAATTCCGCGCCGCGCAACGGGACGGGTTTGCTCACGGTGCAGCGGATTCCGCTGAAGGAAATGTTGCGGCAAATTCCCGGCGGACGCGGATCGGCAAATTCATCGTCCACTGGCGGCGGGTTAGTCTGCGTGTTTGAAATAGCGGCGGGTTGGCGGCGGCGCGGGCCGTTGCCGATGGAAAACGGCCCGGTCACGTCTTTCAGCACGAGGTTGGAGAAGGAAATATTTTCAAAGCGCGAGCCGGGGCTGCACCGCATTTTGACCGGACAGCCGTAGGTCTCGTAGATGAGGCAGTTCGAAACGGTGATGTTTTCCGCCACGCCGCCGCCGAACCGGAAGACCGACCAGCGCGTGCTGAAGGAACAATTCGTCACCGTCACGAATTTGCAACTACCGAACAGCGCGCACGCGTCGTCCTGGCATTGCATGTCGCAGTTGGTGACGTGGATGTTTTCACAGCTGATGAAATGAAACCCGTCGTTGTTGTGGATGACGCGGCTGTGAAGATGGATGCCGCTGAACCACGCGAAGCTGCATTGGACGACCCGCATCGAATGAAACGCGCTGTCCTTCAAAAAAATGTCCCGCACCGTGAGATTCTTGCACCGGTAAAACATCAGGTGATACGGGCGATGGCTGCCGCTGATGCCGGCGGGCGTCGGGCCGCCGCG
>DMQW01000292.1:501-725 GCA_003455565.1 Limisphaerales bacterium | reverse complement strand
GGGGGGGCGCCGCCCCGCCGCGAACAGCGCTGCGAAATTGCGCGCCGCGACCGTCAATCATGCCCGGCCCTTCGATGGTGATGTTCTCGGCATTCACGGCAAAAATCTGTCCGACGTTGCCGTCTTCCAGCGTCGAGTCGCCGTGCAGCGGAATCGCATCGGCGGCGTAATACTGCTTGCCGTCGTCGCTGCCGAGCAGAACGCCCTGCGCCGCGATGTGCAAT
>DMQW01000292.1:0-158 GCA_003455565.1 Limisphaerales bacterium | reverse complement strand
CCCGCCGGAACCAGCACCGTTCCGCCTTGATCCTTGCTGCACGCGTCAATCGCCGCCTGCAACGCCTTCGTGTCCGGCGTCACGCCGTCGCCCTTGGCGCCGAAATCGCGGATGTCGTAAATCCGCGCGCCGAGACTTCCCGACGAAATAATTTTCCC
>DMQW01000132.1:2438-3664 GCA_003455565.1 Limisphaerales bacterium | reverse complement strand
CTCGAAGATAAATTCCCCAAAGGTTCGGTCAGAAAAGGTGAGCACATAGCCGGAACCCATGCCCAAGAACTTTTCCAGACATTGCCTGTCCGCCATGCCGAAAGAACTCATGCACTGGCCTCCATAAGTTTGTTGGCCGCCGGCACGCGCAACTCGCCCGACAGCAGCTTCGGCAGCAACGCGTCGCGCAGCGCGGCGAGGGTGCGGGATTTGTTCATGATTTGGCCCTCAGAGCCTCAAACAATTGTTCACCAAGAGTTCGTAGCGCCGCAATGAGGGCGCGCACCTCTTTGGAATCCACTTGGCATTTGCGTCCCACAACGGCGCTGCGGTCGCCAGTCGCTTGAATGTATTCCTCGTCCACCACCCCCATCTTGTGTGCCAGTAAATGCCGCTTCTGGAAGCATCGGAACACGAGACTCCATTCCGATTCGTTCAGAACAGCGGCAAAATCCACGCCGAATTGCTCTCGCACCCTGTCGCGAGCGCGAGCGATATTCTGAAAGGAAATTGAACCCGCCTTGGAGGCGTCCAGAGCCTTGGACGAAAATACCCGGCAGGTCTCGCGACCAAAGCCATCGAAGGCAGACACACAATCCTCCAAACCATTGCAAATCCAGTGCTGGGCCAAATCTAACTCCATAGTTTCGGCCACCGCCAGAGTCTTCTCCACCAACTCAAGGTTCTTCTTCAGTATCTGGAGTGAGTTGTGTGCGCCGCAGTCGGGACAAAAGCCGAAGACGCCATAAATCATGTAGCGGAGCGTGCAGCCGTCACAAACCACCTCGGTTTCCAGGCGCTTTTCCCGGTAATACCGAATGGGACGTGGGCGTCCTTCCACCTTCATGCTGATGCCGATTCCAAAGCCCCCTCGCGGGCGGTGGTTAAATTCCAGAGACTTCAAATCCTGCAGCACCGCGCCCGTAATGCGGTTGATGGCGACTGACTTGGCGTATTCAATTTGTGCCTTGGTGAAAAACTTGTCGTGACCGTCAACATGACCACAGTAGGGACAGTGACACGGAAGGTTCTCCCCTTTTAACCCTGTTCCAAACTGGATTTTGAAATATCCCTCACATTCGGAAATCGGACACTCCCGGCCGGTGAGTCCGTCCTCGCCTCGTGGAATCGGAATGCTCATCTGGTTTCCAAGCCTTCGCAGGTGATTCATACTTTGAACTCCTTCAGTTTTACGGCGGCGGGCACGCGCAACTCGCCCGACAGCA
>DMQW01000132.1:0-2163 GCA_003455565.1 Limisphaerales bacterium | reverse complement strand
CTTCGGCAGCAGCGCGTCGCGCAGCGCGGCGAGCGTGCAGGATTCATGGAGATTGTTCCGAATGCGTTCCATTAAGGGCGAAACCTTTTCTTCAAACTGCTCAACGACTGCCGCAGGCGGCAAGGCGACTTGCACTCCCGCCAGCGTGTCTCGCGTGATTGTATCGAAAACAGAACCGTGTGCGTGCTGTTGGAGTTGTGAAACCAGAGCGCGTGTTACGAAATATGTGTGGAAGCCATTCTCGCCAGCTTTGCCTCGCAGTCCGTAGCACGATTGGTTCATTGCCATCGGGACACCAACCAACGCAATTTTTCCAACCGTGCCGCGAGCGGTGATGATGGTTGTGCCGACTGGCAGCACTTGCGTCGAAGAATTCTCAACGCCGGCCTTTGTGATTCTCTTCTCGGTGTCTATGACGAACAGGTCAGAACCTTGCGGCGAATCCACGACCGAGAACCATAGAATGTCGCCGCCCCAATACTCGGTCACAGAAGTTTTTGGCGTGCCGCCGCCGATGATTTCCACAGTCTCGGTGAATGGCACTTCGCACCAGCCTTTGGGGAGGGTGGATTGGGTGGCCTGCCTGCCGAAGCCTTGGCGCAGGTAGGCGTCCACGAACCAGGATTTGAACAGGCTCTGGGCCAGCGCCTCCAGCGTCTCGTTCATCCGCCGGTTCAACTCAATCTTGTCGTCCAGCGAACCCAACACCGCAGCAATTGCACGTTGTTCCGCGAGGGGCGCAACTTGAAAATCTTTTACATAGACAGCCGCGCGAGTCGTTGAAGGAATTGGAGAACCGTCATCAATCTCACCAAGCTTGTGATGCTTAATGGCATAGTAGAGCCATCGCATATCGAGGTGAGTTTTGGGAACAACGTAATATGCCGTGTCTATCACGAAGAATGGGTCACGCGAAAACTCGACGCCTCGATAAGCACCTTTGCGTCCAAGGATAACACCCGGTCCAGAGGCGAGTGGCTCGGTTGTCCATCCGATTGGCCCGTTGCTACCGAACACACGAATCTTGCCGCTCGCCGTATCGTAACCGCGAAGCGACTTACCATATTCGAGCGAGATTTCTTCGCCCCAAGTGCTGTCTCGCCATTCGCTCATTCGTCGTCACGTCCACGGCCAAAAAGAAAAATGGCTGGTTCACCCGTTTGTTCAATCTCCCATCGGCCAAAATAAGGTTTCGGGTTCGGTGTGGGCGCGACATGAATCGGCCACAGCCGCGAGATGTCATCTACACCGTCTTCGTAACCCGACACAACAACCCGCGTTTCAGGCGGATGCTTTTGTAACTCGGCAATCAATTCATTGACGGTCATAACTTGATCAGAGGTTGAGGGCTTTCAAATTTCCGCGAATGGTTTTCTCCAACTTTCCCGACTCCGTAAATTGTTCTTCCAAAGTTGCCGTGAGCCGTTTCATTTTTTTTGCGAACGGTTCGCCATCGTCTTCTACATCCGCCGCGCCGACATAGCGACCGGGCGTGAGAACGTAACCGTGCGTCTGAATTTCTTCGAGCTTCACGGATTTACAGAAGCCAAGTTCATCCTGGTAGGGTGCGTCACTCCGTGCGCGCCGTTCACTTGTCTTGCCACCAGCGGCGGGCAGAGGACTGCCCGCCCTACCATCTTTGGATTTCCATGCGTGATAGCAGCCCGCAATTTTTCCAATTTCCTCGGCGGTCAGTTCCCGATGAACGCGGTCAACCAGCACGCCCATACCCCGTGCATCAATGAAAAGTGTTTCCCCGCGCCGGTCGCGTCGCTTGTGGTTCTTTTTGTCGCGAGCCAGAAACCAGAGGCAGACGGGAATTTGCGTGGTGAAAAACAACTGGCCGGGCAGTGCGACCATGCAATCCACGAGGTCGGCTTCAATCAAGGCTTTGCGAATCTCGCCTTCATTCGAGGTCCGCGTGGACATCGAACCGTTCGCCAGAACGAATCCCGCCACGCCGACGGGCGAGAGGTGATGGATGAAATGTTGAATCCAAGCGTAGTTGGCGTTGTTCACCGGCGGCATCCCGAATTTCCAGCGCACGTCCTGCCGCAGGTTTTCGCCGCCCCAATCGCTCATGTTGAACGGCGGATTGGCGATAACGAAATCGGCCTTGAGGTCGGGATGCAAATCCTGTCGGAAGCTGTCGGCGTTGCGCGG
>DMQW01000079.1 GCA_003455565.1 Limisphaerales bacterium | reverse complement strand
AACTGGTCGAGCAGTTCCGCGCCGCGATAGCCGAGAATTTCCAGATTGGTGTCCACGCTGGAAATCGGGGTCTGCATGGCGTCGGGCGCGAGCAGATAATTTTCCGCGCCGACGATGGCAACTTCTTCGGGGATTTTGATGCCGACCCTTTCGCAGGATTCCAAAACGTCGAGCGCCTGCTGGTCGCTGGCCGCAAAAACCGCGAGCGGTTTTGTCGCCTGTTTCATTTGGGTCGCCAGCCAGTTGCGTTTGCGTTTCCATTCCTCACGGCCGGTGGCAAAGGCGGGTGACTGGTGCCAGCGCAACCAGGTACAGGCGTGCCCGGTTTGTGCCAGCGCCTTTATAAAACCCTGGCCGCGTTCTTCGTATGACCAGTTGTCGGCGTCGCTGTAAAACATGAAGTTGGCGAAGCCGCGGGTAAGAAAATGTTCGGCGACCAGTTGCGCGGCATGGGCGTGGTCTTCCAGCACGCGGGGAAATTTCAACTGCGCCCGCCGCAGGCTGAAATCCACCGTGGGCCTTTTGGCCGTCTGGACGAATTCGGCAAGGTCATCGCCGGCCCCCAGCCACGCGAGAATTCCATCGCCTTCCCAACCCCACGGAATCACCTTTTCCCGCGCGAAATCCGCATATAAATGCCAGCCGTGCTCCTGGGCATATTTTTCAATGCCCTGATGCAACCGGTAATCATACCAGCCTAACGCCAGCAGCACGCGTTTTTGTTTTTTCGCCATGGGTCAGCAGCAGGCTAAAACAAAACGCCCGTTTTATCAAGCTTTCAGTGTTCCAGTGCGCTTTTTTCAAATAACTTTGCAGAACGTGGCGGATGACAGGCTGGTGTCCGGTGTTAGTCTGAAACTAAACAAACCCATGAAGTATTTTAGCCAAACCCAGCGGCGGCATTATGCCTTTTCTCAACTGGACGTGTCTGCAAACACCAGCAAAGGTTTCACGCTCATTGAACTTTTGGTGGTGATCGCCATCATCGCAATTCTCGCGGCCATGTTGCTGCCGGCTTTGTCGGCGGCCAAGGAAAAGGCCATGCGAATATCCTGCACGAACAACCTGAAACAGATTGGCATCGGGGTGAATATCTATGCTGCCGACAACGGTGATTATGTTCCGCAACGCAGTTGGCCTCAAGGGCAAAACCCCTGGCAGACATACGAAGTGTGTCGCGTGGCGGGTGACGGCAAAGCCATCAGTCGTGGACCGTATAATCTGGGGTTGCTGTTCTTCAACAAACTGGCTGGAGATGGGAAGCTTTTTTATTGCCCTTCCCTTGCTAAAACGAGCGGAGGAAACAATGAATATGATTATTATTCCACTCAAAGCTATCCTTCGACACCGGTTGGTTCGGGTGACGACAATGTCCGATCTGGATACAATTATTATCCACAGTCAAGCCAATTGGATGTGGGCACTTCAACTTCTTATGGAACCTTCGACTTGCCCCACATTGAAAACGCCGGTGTGAACATTACTTTCAACCCGCCGTATGGCACCGCGAGCACCGTCAAGGAATATACTCCACCTCTGAAAGCCTCGCAGATGAATCCCACTAAAACCATGGCAACTGACGAACTGATGGCCATGGCAAAGGTGGGGCACAAGAGCGGCGGCAGAGCGAATGGAGTGAATGTTCTGTTTAGTGATGCTCATTCTATCTTTGTGGGCGTCAAGGCAAACAGCCAGAAGGGATCCTCCAAGCCGTTCGACCCAAACCTGTGGTCGGATCTTACAGGCGGCCCCGGCCCGGGCAGCGATAAAGACGCGTTCCGCATCATCATGAACGGATTCCAACCCTGATCCTTCCCGCAATTTGAACCACCAACACCCCAATCAAACCTGAAAGTCACCATGAAAAATCCCCGCCCTCTCAAAATTGCAATTGCCTTGTTTGCGGCCTTCGCGCCGTTTGTGTCGCCAGCGACCGTTTTTTTCAGTGACACATTTGGCAGCGGCAGCACGATTAATTCTGGATCACCTGTCGATCCCACGTCCACGAGCACTGCCTACCAGATGCTTTCAACCAAGACTCAAACGCCTACGCCAGCCGTTAACCCCGGCGACCTTTTATTTGGCATTGGTTCAACGTCCAGCGGCGTTATGGAAGTTCAGGCGTTGTTTGCCACCAATCCGATAGCCCTCGTCATGTCGGGGGATAATATCCAACTGACTATTGTTTTCACCAACACGTCCGGCATTTTTCCTGCGAGTCCTGGTTCTTCGCAATTGGGCATTGGCCTATTTAACAGCGGCAACATCGTGCCATTCAATCCGCTACCCGGTGGAACGAATGTCTCGACTACTCTTAACCTGGCCAACTACGCGCAAAATTGGCAGGGCTATTTTGGCCAAATTGTCAGTGGCACCAGCAAGATCATGACCCGGCCGTCACAGGCAACCGCAACATCTGGCTGGAATCAGGAACTGGTCTTGTCCGGCAGCAGCACCAGCACGGCCCGGAATCAAGCTACTATTGCATCCTCGGCTTCTACCACCGTGTCACTTAACACTGGGGAAGCCTACACGGAGGTTCTTTCCATCACGATGAACGACGTGAACAGTCTTGCCATCACCAACACGCTTTATTCCGGGGCCGGCACCGGCGGCACCGTTGTGGCGAGTTATGGTGGAATCGCCACCAATACCACTTTCCTCACCGGCGGTTTTAATGGTTTTGGCTTTGGTTATCAGTCCAAGGTGTCCGGTTCAGCAAGCACCATTGACGTGTCTTCAGTTGAGGTTTCCGGATCGGTAACACCTATTTCAGGCCCTCCTACAATTGATCAGCAACCTGTGGATGTCACGGTTCCCAACGGTGGCTCCTGCTACTTTTCCGTCGCTGCCACCGGGTTTAGCATGACCTATCAGTGGCATCGGAATGGCACGAATCTACTCAATGGCGGCAATATTTCCGGGGCCAACAGCAGCCAGCTTGTCATCTCCCCAGCCGGGGCGGGTGACGTGTGCTCTGGAGCGAACGGTTATTATGTAACGGTGACCGGTGCCGGGCCTTTCAGCACCAATTCAGAAATCCACTCGCTGGCCTTTGGAACAGCAAAAAACCTGATCTATTCGGGCAGCGGAGCTTGGGACTTAAATAATAGCCCCAGTTGGCTTAATGGCAGTCTGACCCCGGGATTCACCTTCAATTTCGGCGATGCGGTCACTTTCGATGATAATGGGGCGGGCGGCACCGTTCCCTTGAGCGGTTCCTATTTGAGCGCCTCATCCGTCACGGTGAGCGGTTCCTCTATTTACACCCTGTCCGGCACCGGCAGTTTTGCAGGTCCAGGCAGTTTGCTCTACAATGCCAGCGCCCAGTTGACCATCAACAATGCCAATTCCTACACGGGCGGAACCATCATCAGCAATGCCACCGCCAATCTCCGGCTCGGAAACATCAACGGTCTGGGCACCGGCCCGATTACGATGGCGTTGGCCGGCGGCCAGATGGACATCATGGTGGCATCCAGTTCGACTACGGGGTTGAATGGCGACTGGATTGTTGCGGATGACTTCACCATGGTGGTGGAGCCGGTGAACACGTCCTACGGCGTTGTGCTGAATGGAAATCTGATTGGCACTACGAACAAAACGCTGACCATAAATCACGGCAGCAATGGCAGCGGCACGAATGCCACGCGCTTCCGGATTAACGGCACCAGCACAGTTTATAACGCCAATCTGAACCTGAACGACAGCACACTTGTCTGGTCTCCTTCGGCAGCTACCGGCAGCCAGACGTATAACGGTGTGATTTCCGGCACCGGTGCCTTCCTACAGAAAAACTCCGTCAGTTATCTCAATGGCACGAACACTTACTCCGGCGGCACGATCCCGGCTGCCGGTGCCATCGGCTTGGGCCTTGATACGACGGGCAGCCCCGGCAGTGTCAGCTCCGGCCCGATTGGCACTGGTCCATTGTCATTGGTCAACGACTCCACCACCACTTTGGGAGGCAGCGGCATGTTATTTGCCTTCGGCGGTGCTCGAAGCATCGGTAATCAAGTTCAATACCCTTCGGCGAGCAACAATTTGACTTTGGTCATTGGCGGCACGAACAATTTCACGTTTACCGGACCTTTCGCCCTGAATGGGCAGGATGGTTTGGGCGCTGGAACCAACCGGACGATTCAAGTGACGAATACCGGTCTGACGACAATTCTGGGCGCAATCGGTGATAGCGGTTTGGGTGTGGGACTCATTAAGACCGGCCCTGGCGCGCTTTACTTGGATGCGATCAACACCTACACCGGCCTGACGAGCAACAACAGCAACACAACCAACACGCCCGGACTGCTCGCGGGTGCCGGCACGATTGCCGGTTCGGTATTTGTGCAGACTAACTCATCTATCGGAGGCGGATCAGGCGCGTCCATCGGCACACTGACCATCAACAACGCCCTGACATTGAATGGCAACGGATTCTTCCGCGTGAACCGGTCTGGTTCGTCGAGCGACCAGGTTTCCGTCACTGGCGTTTTAACGAACACCGGCACGGGCACCATCACCGTGACCAACCTGGGTGCCGCGCTTCAGGTGGGTGACACCTTCTTCCTGTTCAACAAGGGGATGAGCAACGGCGCGACCATGACGATCACCGGAGCAGGCATTAATTGGACCAACAAGCTGGCCGTGAATGGCAGCATCGCTGTGGTGTCCACCGTGGCAACCAATCCGACCAACATCACCTTCAGCGTCACCAGCAATGTTTTGACGCTTTTATGGCCGGCGGATCATACTGGCTGGCGCTTGCAAGCCCAGACCAACTCACTGGCAAATGGACTTGGCACCAACTGGGTTGACGTGGCCGGTGCGACGTTGGTGAACTCGACCAATTTTACAATCAATCCAGCCAATGGTGCCGTGTTCTATCGCTTAGTTTATCCATAAGCCGGTTTGGGAACGAAAAACGCCGTGAAGTTTTCGCTTCACGGCGTTTTTCGTTATTCGGTTGAACTAAAATCAGTGGCAGCCGCAGCCGCCGTGACCGTCACAGGAGCTTTCGAGGTCTTCCGCGCCGGGGATGCGGCCCAGTTCGATGGTCTTGTTGACGTGCTTCTGGACGCGGTGCTGAAGTTCGTGCATTTCTTCCTGCGCGTCGAGGAAGCTGGCGGCGACGGGATTTTTCAACAGCGCGTCCCGGTCGGTTTCAAACGCGGCGATTTCCGCCGGTTCCAGCGCCTGGCCGCCGTGCTGTTTTTCCTGGAGCGCCTGGCCCTTGCTCATCAGCGACTCGTATTGGCCGCGCGCCGTGGCATCGGCCTGAAAAGTGTCAATGCGCGTGCGGATGCCGCCGGTCTGGATCTGTTCGAGGATGGCTTCGCAAAGCTCGTTCGTTTTCGTTTCAATTTTTGTAGGCATAAATTTTGCGCCGGGAATAAAGCATACCGGCTGCAGAAAAGCAATTGCCAAGGCGGGACGGCAACATGGAGCGCGGCTGTGTCGCAGACCAGCCGCAGCAATTTGAACGCTGCTGCGGCTGACGCTGCGCGCACAGCCGCGCTCCGAAGAATTGCAAATCAGGCCACGGCCGGCTCGCTGCGCGTGACTGTCGGTAAAAATTATTATAGCTTCTTCGCGGCAAACCATTTGACACCGCCGTCGAAAATCGTTAAATCCTTCGCCACACTCTATGCAAACCATCCAACTTCAGTGGATTGATTACACCATCCTCATCGCTTACGTCGCGTTTGTCATCGGCATCGGCTGGATGCTGGCGCGTTACATGAAAACGTCGTCGGACTTTCTCACGTCCGCCCGTTCGATTCCGACGTGGGTCACTGGTCTGGCCTTCATCTCGGCCAACCTCGGCGCGCTCGAACTCGTCGGCATGGCCGCGAGCGGCGCGAAATACGGCATCGCCACCGCGCACTTTTACTGGGTCGGCGCAATTCCGGCGATGGTGTTTCTCGCCGTGTTCATGATGCCGTTTTATTACGGCTCCAAGGCGCGCTCCACGCCGGAATACCTCAAGATGCGCTTTGACGAACGTGTCCGTGCGCTGAACGCCATTGCCTTCGCGGTGATGACCATTTTTGCCTCCGGTATTTCGATGGACGCGCTGGCGAAATTGTTGAACCAGCTGCTCGGTTGGAACTACAACTTCGCCCTGTTGATTTGCTCCGGCGTGGTTTTGCTTTATGTTTTGAAAGGCGGGCTCACCTCGGCGATTTACACGGAAGTTTTGCAGTTCTTCATGATTGTCCTCGGCTTCGCGCCGGTGGTTTATCTTGGATTGAAAGACGTGGGCGGCTGGGGCGCAATGAATCATTCGCTGCAAACCGTCGCGACCAATCCTGCCGCGCTTTATCTGAAAGATGCCGGCACGACCTACGCGACGAATGCCTGGACCAGCGCCTGGCAACCGGTGCTCGCCGGTTCGGCGCACAACCCGATGGGCGTGGACTGGTTCGCGATGATTTTCGGTCTCGGCTTCGTTTTGAGCTTCGGCTATTGGTGCACAAATTTCCTCGTCGTTCAGCGTGCGATGGCGGCGAAGAACATGACCGCCGCGCGCAATACGCCGCTCGTCGCCGCCATTCCGAAAATGTTTTTCCCGTTTCTCGTCATCGTCCCCGGCATGATTGCCGTCGCGTTGACCTCGATGCCGGATAAAAATTATCGCATCCCGCCGCCGATTGTCTCACAGGCAAATTACGACAACGCCATGGCCACCGTGAGAAAAGCCACTGCCGCCGATGCTGACGCCGTGAAGGCGGTCGGCGCCGCGCTCGGCGAAAAAGTGGATTCCGAAAAAATTCTTTCACTGGTCGCGGCTAACAAGGCGGGCCAGTTGACTGACACGCAAATCCAGCAAGGACTTTACAACAGCATTGCCGAAAATTATTACAGCGGCGTCATCCTTTCGCTCATAAAAAAATACTGTCCGCCCGGTCTGTTCGGCCTCGCGCTGACCGCGCTGCTCGCATCCTTCATGTCCGGCATGGCGGGCAACGTCACCGCCTTCAACACCGTCTTTACCTACGATCTGTATCAGGCTTACTTTGTGAAGGGCAAAAGTGACCGGCACTATTTCCTGACCGGCAAAGTCATCACCGTGGTCGGCATCGTGTTAAGCATGGGCGCGGCGTATTTCGCCTCGATGTATGACAACGCCATGGACATCATCCAGCTCGTGTTCGGCTTCGTGAACGCGCCGATCTTCGCCACATTCCTGCTCGGCATGTTCTGGAAACGCACGACGGGAACCGGCGCATTCGTCGGCCTGTTATGCGGCTTTGCCGGCTCGACGCTGTTCCATTCGCTGACCATTGCGACGGGCAACGTGCCGGGTGTGAAAGGCGCTTACCTTTGGAATATCCTTGGCCATCAAGTTCCTGAGAGCTGTAAATTCCCCAGCGAAATGGCGCAGAACTTCTGGCTCGCCGCGTTCGCCTTCATCGTCTGCTTCACCCTCACGCTGGTGATTTCGCTCGCCACCAAATCACAGAAGGCCGACGCCGATCTGAAGGGCCTCGTCTATTCGCTCACGCCGAAAATCGTGGACCACAACATCCCGATTTATCAGAAGCCCGCCGTCGTCGGCGTCGTGCTGCTGATCGTCTGCATCATCTTGAACCTTATTTTCTGGTGAACCAAAACAACCCAAACTGAAAGAATAAATTTATGGGACTCGATATTCGCTGGCCGATTGGCCTCATGTTCACGCTCATCGGCGTGCTGCTCACCGGCTACGGCGCGGTCAACCGCGCCGGTTCGCTCATGCTTGACATAAACATCAACCTCATCTGGGGCATCATCCTGCTCGTGTTCGGCGTGCTGATGCTGCTCGGCGCGATGCGTGGCGGCAAAACTCCGCCGTCCGCCTGATTTGCGGCGAGGATGGCGGATGGAAGCTGGCGGATGGCATCGCGCCTCCGCTTTTTTCCATCCTTCATCCTCAATTCTCCATCTTCGTTTTAATTTGTTATGAACCTCAAAGAACTCACCGCTCACGTCGCCGCTGAATTTCAAAA
>DMQW01000185.1 GCA_003455565.1 Limisphaerales bacterium | reverse complement strand
GAGCTTGGCGCGTCGTTTTTCACACCAGGCCGTGCTGGAACCATTGGAACGCCACGAAGACCGGCTGACCGGCCTGCACGCCAACACACAAATCCCAAAAGTCATCGGCCTTGAGCGCATCGCCACGTTGACTGGTGACCAAGAAGCCGACTCCGGTGCCCGCTTCTTCTGGGAGAACGTCACCGGCAAACGCACTGTCGCCTTTGGTGGGAACAGCGTTTCCGAACACTTCAACGACCCGAAGAATTTCAATGGCATGCTGGAAAGCCGCGAAGGCCCGGAGACCTGCAACACCTACAACATGCTCCGGTTGACCGAGCAATTGTTCGCCTCCCAGCCCAGTGCGGCGTATGCCGATTATTACGAACGCGCCCTCTACAACCACATCCTCGCGTCCATCAACACCGAGCAGCCAGGCTATGTTTATTTCACTCCGATCCGCCCCGATCATTACCGCGTCTATTCGCAGCCCGATAAATGCTTCTGGTGCTGCGTGGGCACGGGCATGGAAAACCCCGGCAAGTATGGAGAATTCATTTACGCACAGGCCACGAATGGTCTTTACGTCAATCTATTCATCCCGTCTGAACTGGTTGTAACTAATCTCGGCCTGACGCTGCGGCAGGAAACCGTGTTTCCCGACGAACCGCGCACCAAGCTAAAATTGAAGCTCAAGCAGTCCGCCGAGTTCACGCTCTATTTGCGTCACCCCAGCTGGGTGGTGGCGGGCGAGTTTGCCGTGCGGGTGAATGGCAAACCGGTTACCGTTTCTTCAACGCCTTCATCCTACGCGAAGCTTCACCGTGAATGGCAGGATGGCGACCGCGTGGAAATTGAACTTCCGATGCGCACCACAGTCGAGCGGCTGCCGGACGGTTCTGATTGGGTAGCGATTTTGAACGGCCCCATCGTGCTGGCATCGCCCGCAGGCACCAATAATTTGCGTGGATTGTTCGCCAATGACAGCCGCATGGGTCACGTCGCGTCCGGCCCGTTGGTTCCGTTGGATCAAGTTCCGGTGCTGCTCACCGGCGCGAGTGAACTTCCGCAACACGTCAAAGCAGACGCCGCCGTGCCGATGCATTTCCATCTTACTGACGTCATTGAGCCTCCCGCTGCCAACGGACTGCCGCTTATCCCATTTTCCCGCTTGCATGACGAGCGCTACCAGATGTATTGGCAACTGACGACGAAGGAGGAACTCGCTGCTAAACGAGAACGTCTTGCTGCCGAGGAACGGTCAAAGGCTTTGCGCGAAGCAAATACACTCGACCGCGTCGCCCCAGGCGAACAACAACCGGAAGTGGAACATGACTATTTGGGCCAAAACAGCGACTCCGGGCTGCGTAATGGCCGTCGCTGGCGGCGCGGCGATTGGTTCCAATACAGCCTCGGCACGCGGGGAGAAAAGTCCGTGGACTTGGCCGTGACTTATTGGGGCGGAGACGTGGGCCGGACGTATGACATCCTGGCCAATGGCGAATTGTTGGCGACCGAGACGGTGCATAGTTCCAAGCCAAATCAATATTTAGAGGAACACTATCCCCTCCCGGCCAAAATTCTTGACGGTGCCACGAATGGTCGTGTGACCATCAAATTCTCCTCCAAGTTCGGCGCGATGGCGGGCGGCATCTATGACGTGCGGTTGATGAAACCGGATGTGAGTGCCACCCAGTAAATAGGCAGACAAACAACGAGCCAACCGTCCGCCAGAATAAACTGAAAATCATGAAATTGAAAAGAATGGAAATCAGAAAACGCCTCTCCACCACCTTAATCCTTGGCCTTTTGGCTTTGCCCCTTGCTCCGGCGTGGGCGGCGGTTACCGCATCGAAAAAGCTGCCCGCTGGAGCACAGTTTGCCATTGATGGTGGCACACTGCGCATCCAGTTCTGGTCTGATGACATTGTTCGCGTCACCTACGCCACTGCCGCGGAACTGCCGGCGCTCAAGAGCCTCTCCGTCATCGCCAGCCCGGCAGCCGTGAAATTGACACGGCAGCAAGACGACCAAGCCTTCACGTTGGCCGCGCCTAATCTCAAGGTGAAGATTGACAAGCGGACGGGTGCGGTGAGTTTCCTTGATGCTGCCGGCCACCTGTTGCTTCGCGAAGCGGTCGAAGGACGCAAGATCGCGCCGGCCACCCAAGCTGGCGTCATTGGTAACTCTTGTGCCCAGTCATTCGAGACGGCGTCGGATGAAGGTATTTACGGCCTGGGCCAACACCAAAAGGGGACGTGGAACTACAGCGCTGGCAGTGGTAGCAGCGTCAGGCTTGCGCAAGCCAACACCGACGTGGGGATTCCGGTGATTACCTCGAGCAAGGGTTACATGCTTCTTTGGGATAATCCCGCTGTGACTACTATTTCATCAACCGCAGCCGGCGATGCCAATGCCAGCCATAAGATCATGCGCTGGTCGTCGGAATGGGGCAAAGCCATTGACTACTATTTCTGTTATGGCGACGGAACCATTGACACGGCGTTGACAGCCTACCGCCAGCTCACCGGCAATGCGCCACTGATGCCCAAGTGGATGTTAGGTTTCTGGCAATGCAAGGAGCGCTACGCTTCACAAGATGAACTGCTCGGTGTCGCCAAGAAGTTGCGCGAACTCAAAGTGCCGGTGGACGGGATCATTCAGGACTGGCAATACTGGCCGCCGGGCACCAACACTTGGGGATCGCACTTGTTCGATCCGGCGCGCTATCCGGACCCGGCGGGAATGTTCAAGGAATTGCACGCGATGAACTATCACACACTCATCTCCGTTTGGGCGAAATTTGACCTTGGCAGCGACAACAGCAAAGAACTCAATGCCGTCGGCGGCATGTTTCCGCAGGTCACCTCGTATGCCTTTCCGCCGGGCCACGGGCAATGGTATGACCCGTTCTCGGTCGCGGGCCGGCAGACTTATTGGAAGCAGATGCGCGACCAACTCTTCTCCAAGGGCGTTGATGGCTGGTGGCTGGATGCGCCTGAGCCGGAAATTGGCGGCATGGGTTTCCGTAAATACATTACTCCCATGGGACCGGGCTACGAGGTTTACAATGCCTATCCTCTGATGCACTCGACCGGCATTTATCAGGGTCAACGTGCCGCCACGGACAAAAAGCGTGTCGTCATTCTTACTCGTTCGGCTTACGCCGGCCAGCAGCGCAATAGCGCCATCACCTGGTCGGGCGACATTCAGGGAACTTGGCAGGTTTTAAAAAATCAAATCCCGGCGGGGCTTAACATCTCCCTTTCCGGCATTCCATATTGGAACACTGACACCGGCGGCTTCTTCGGCAACCGCGCCACCGGCAACGGCGATCCCAAGAACCCGCAATTCCAGGAACTCTTCGCGCGCTGGTTCCAGTTCAGCTCTTTCTGTCCCATGTTCCGCGTCCACAGTTCCTCGGGCTTGAATCCGGGCCGGGAATTCTATCGCTTCGACGAAAAGACGCAGGGGATTTTGCGGAACTATCTGGATTTGCGTTACCGCCTTTTGCCCTACCTTTACTCGGTGGCTTGGCAGGTCACGTCCAGTGGCAGCACCTTCATGCGGCCGCTGGTCATGGACTTTCCGCACGACGCACAAGCGCTGAACATCGGCGACCAATATCTCTTTGGCCCGGCGATCATGGTGACTCCGATCACCTCCGCCGGCACGACGACGCGATCAGTCTATCTGCCGGCCGGCAGTGCCCCGTGGTATAACTTTTGGACCGGTGAGACTTCCCCGGCCGGCCAGCTGGTCGAGGCCGCAGCCGGTGTCGAAACCTTGCCGTTGTTCGTCCGGCCAGGGTCCATCATCCCCTTGGGACCGTTCCTTCAGTATTCCAGCGAGAAGACGGCTGATCCCATTGAACTTCGCATTTATCGCGGAGCTGACGGCAACTTCACGCTCTACGAAGACGAAGGCGACAGCTACAACTATGAAAAAGGCAAACATGCCACGATTTCGATTTCCTGGAACGATGCCAAACGCATTTTGGAAATCGGAAAACGATCCGGCGAATTTTCGGGCATGTTGAAAGATCGCACGTTCAATGTCGTGTTCGTCTCGCCGAACCATGGCGCAGGCATTCCAACCACTGAAAAGTGGGATGTGGTTGTGCATTACAACGGTAAGTTAGTCGAGGTGAAGGGTCCGTGAATTTGATCGGAAACCAGAATACCACGGTTGATGAATAAACTCATGAATAAGTTGAAAATTGGAGAACTGGTTGCGGGTTTTACTGTGGCTGTCGCGGCAACTATGGGAACGGCATGCCATGCGGACAATCCGGTGGTGCAAACGTGTTTTACCGCCGACCCCGCCCCGATGTTATACAGCAACACAGTCTATCTTTACACCAGCCATGACGAGGACGATGCCAAGGGCTTTCACATGCTTGACTGGAAGTGCTACTCCACCACCGACATGGTGAACTGGACGGATCACGGCTCGATTGCCAACTTGGCGACATTTCCGTGGGCAAGACAGGACAATGACGCTTGGGCACCTCAGGTCATCGAACGAGACGGCAAGTTTTACCTGTATATCCCAATCAGCGTGCCGGGATGGCCAAAGAATGCCATCGCCGTTGCGGTCGCCGATAATCCATTCGGCCCCTTCAAGGACGCGCTCGGCCATCCTCTCGTTGACAAGGCCAACGGCTATATTGATCCCACGGTTTTTGTTGACGACGATGGTCAGGCGTATCTTTATTTCGGTAACCCGAATGCCTGGTATGTGAAGCTTAATAGGGACATGATTTCCTATTCGGGGGAGGTGGTGAAGGCGGACGGGAAACCGAGGAACTACCAGGAAGGCCCGTGGGTTTACAAACGCAACGGTCATTACTACCTGGCCTATGCCTCCACCTGCTGTCCGGAAGGCATCGGCTACGCCATGAGCGACAAGCCCACCGGGCCGTGGGAGTTCAAAGGTAATATCATGGATGGCAACGGGCTGTCCTCAGGCAACCATCCGGGCATCATTGATTTCAAAGGCAAATCGTATGTTTTCGGCTTCAACTACAAACTGAATTGGGAACTGACGGATGTGCATCGGGAACGGCGTTCTGTTTGCGTGGCCGAGATGACCTACAATCCCGACGGAACGATTCAGAACCTTCCGTGGTGGAACAATGACGGCGTCTCCCAAGCCGGCGTGTTTAATCCCTTTGCGCAAGTTGAGGCGGCCACCATCTGCTACGAAAAAGGCATCACGACCAAACCACGCGGCGGCGAGAATCAGGGCATCTATGTGAGCGCCACTGAAAACGGCGCTTACATCAAAGTCAAAGGCGTTGATTTCGGCAGCAAGGGCGCGACAAATTTCCTCGCCAGGGTGGCCACCGGCACCGATGGCACCACTATCACGTTACGGCTTGACAGTGAAACGGGCAATGCAATTGGCACACTTAAGGTCAAGTCCACCGGTGCCTTTGACAAGTGGGAGACCCAGTCCTGCGCCATCAAGGGTGCGAGAGGCGTCCACGACCTGTATTTGAAATTTTTCGGCTCCAACGGGCCCTTGGTCAACCTGGATTACTGGAAATTTGAATAAGCAATTGAATTTACGAATATGAAAGAAAACATTCTCAAACTAGCGGCACTTGTTCTTACGAGCCTTGTCCTGCACCTTCGGGCAGACAGCGCGCAGAATCCCATCATCCACGCCGACGTGCCGGACATGGCGATGATCCGCGTGGACGACACTTATTACATGAGCAGCACCACCATGCACATGAGTCCGCACGTGCCGATCATGAAGTCGAAAGACTTGGTGAACTGGCAGCTCATCGGCTACGCCTGCGACACCCTCGGGGACAACGACGCGCTGACGCTGCAAAACGGGAAGAACGCGTATGGCGCCGGCTCCTGGGCCAGCAGCCTGCGCTATCACGACGGTGTCTTTTACGTGACCATGTCTTCCAGCACCACCGGCAAGACGTATGTTTGCCGGACCAAGGACATCGAAAAAGGCCCGTGGACCGTGAATTCCTTTTCCCCCTCGTTGCACGATAACTCGTTGGTCTTCGATGACGACGGCCGCGTGTATATGGTTAACAGCGGCGGGGACATTCGCTTGACCGAGTTGACCGCGGACGTGACGGGCATCAAACCCGATGGGTTCAACCAAGTCATCATCACCAACGCCGGTGCCGTGGCTGGGCCAAATGTCGGCCTCAACGCGGAAGGCTCCCAGATGCGCAAGATCAACGGCAAGTATTACCTGTTCAACATCACCTGGCCGCGCGGCGGCATGCGCACCGTGATCATTCATCGCGCGGATAACATCACCGGGCCGTATGAAGGCCGCGTTGGCCTGATGGACAAAGGCGTGGCGCAGGGCGGGCTTATTGATACTCCGCAGGGTGATTGGTATGCCTATCTGTTTCAGGATCACGGCGCGGTCGGGCGTATTCCCTACCTTGTTCCAGTCAAATGGGAAGATGGCTGGCCAGTGCTTGGCGAAAACGGCAAGGTGCCCGATAACTTAAACCTGCCCGCCAGCAAAGGACTCATCCCGGGCATTGTTGCCTCCGATGAATTTGACCGCCGCCCGGGCGATCCCGCGCTTCCGTTGGTCTGGCAGTGGAACCACAATCCCGACAACAAAGTTTGGTCGGTTACGCAACGACCCGGCTTCTTGCGTATGACCACCGGCCGGGTTGATACCGATTTTGTTTCCGCCAGAAACACACTCACGCAACGAACCTTCGGCCCGGAATGCTCCGGCGCGACCGCCATTGATATTTCTAACTTGAAAGACGGCGATTTTGCAGGACTGGGCCTGCTGCAAAAAAATTACGGACTGGTGGGCGTGAAGTCGGACGGCGGCACCAACTTCATCGTCATGGTGAGTGCCGCATCAAGTTCGCTGGCTGAAGTGGAGCGCGTTCCTTTGACACAAACGAATGTCTTCTTGAAGGCCGAATGCGATTTTAAAAACCGTGCGGACAAAGCGCACTTTTTCTACAGCTTGGACGGCAAGTCGTGGAATCCTATTGGCAGCCAATTGAAGATGTCCTACACGCTGCCGCACTTCATGGGTTACCGTTTTGGCCTGTTCAACTTTGCGACCAAGGCACCCGGTGGTTATGCGGATTTTGACTATTTCCGTGTGGCCGACAAAATTCAGTAGTTCTCCGACACCACCTTCAAGCCTTTGCGCCACGAACGGGACTGGAAAACCATGATGAACAAAGAACCAACCAGCATCAGCCGCCGACGGTTTATCAGCACCACAGCCGCCGCCATTGCCTTGCCGGCGATTGTGCCGAGTTCCATCTTCGGCCAGAACCGCCCGTCCAACCGCATCACGGTGGGCGTCGTCGGTTGGGGCATGCAGGGACCGGATAATGCCAGAAACTTTCTGGCCGAGAAAGATTGCCGCGTGATCGCCGCGTGTGATGTGGACAAGAATCATCTGAAAGACGCGGTGGATGCCATCAACGACAATTACCAGAACAAGGATTGCGCCGCTTATCACGACTACCGCGAACTGCTCGCGCGCAAGGACATTGACGCCGTGATGATTGCCGTGCCGGATCACTGGCACGCGCTCGCATACACGGAAGCGGCGCGGCAGAAGAAGGACATTTACGGCGAGAAGCCGCTGGCGAAAACCATTGCCGAGCAGCAGGCCATCGTCCGCGCGGTGCAGCAAAACAAAATTATCTGGCAGACCGGTTCGTGGCGGCGCTCGCAGGCGTCCTATCGCCGGGCGTGCGAGATTGTCCGCAACGGACTCATCGGAAAAATCAAACGTGTCGAGGTTGGACTGCTCGATGGTCACATTGATTTTCTTTCACAATTCGGCGGCTCGGATGCGAGTTTTGAAATCCAGCCGCCGCCGCCGGAGCTTGATTACGAAACGTGGATTGGTCCCTCCAAAATGCAGCCCTACATCCAGGCCCGCATTCACAAGAACTGGCGCTGGAACTACAACACCGGCGGCGGCATGTTGATGGATTGGATCGGTCACTTCTGTGACATCGCGCATTGGGGGATGGACGCCGATCGTTCCGGCCCGTCAGAAATCGAAGGGCACGGCGATTTTCCGCCAAAAGGCGACGTTTTCAATACCTGCACGAAATACCGTATCGAACTGAAGTATCCGCAAGACATCGCCATGACCATTGCTGGCGGCTATCCCGAAATTGAACAAGGTGCCAAATGGATCGGCACCGACGGGTGGGTCTTCGCTGGCGAGTGGGGCGTTGAATGCTCCAAACCGGAATTTACGGGATCCAAGAACCTGCCCGATGAATTGCGCAAAGTAAAACTTTACGAATCCCCCGGCCACGTCCGCAATTTTCTCGACTGCGTCAAATCACGCAAACCCACGGTCACGCCGGTGGAGACCGCGCATCATTCCACCATACCCGGACACCTTGGCCTGATTTCCATGCTCACGAGCCGAAAAATCCACTGGGACGTTGCGAAGGAAGAAATTATCGGCGATGCCGAAGCCAGCAAACTGCTCACCCGCGAATACCGCGCACCGTGGAAGCTGGGTTGATAGTCCACCGATACGACGCAAGTCAAATCAATCCATGCAATTATCCAACCGAAGCTTTGCCGTGTCCGAACTGATTGCCGGACTGCTCATGGCGCTGATGTGCTCCGTATCCAGTTCTTTCGCTGCCGACAGCCATTGGGTGACGACTTGGGCCTGCGGCCAACAATTGACCGAGCCGCGCAATCTTCCGCCCGTGCCGTTGGCCAACAGCACGCTACGTGAGTTCGTGCGCAATAGTATCGGCGGCGAAACCATTCGGTTGCGGTTTTCGAACATCTATGGCACCAGTCCGGTCACGATCAACGCGGCGCATGTCGCGTTGTCCGCCGGCGCGGGCAGCGCGGGGACTGGCGACATCAATCCGGCCACGGACAAGGCGCTCACTTTTCACGACGCGCCGGGAACTGTGATTCCACCGGGCGAGACGGTGTATTCTGATGAACTAAAGTTGGATTTGCCGGCGCTCACCAATGTCGCCATCAGCATTTTTTACGGGGACATTTCCGCGACAATCATAAACGGTCATCCGTCCTCGCGCACTACCTCGTTCATCATTGCGAGCAACGATGTGTCGGCCGCAAATCTTCCCACGGCCAGAAAGACGGAGCACTGGTTCACGGCCACTGGAATCGAGGTGCTAGGAAAGAGTTCTGCCCGGACTATCGTTGTGCTTGGCGATTCAATTACCGACGGACGCGGTTCGACTACGGACGGCAACAACCGGTGGCCGGATATCCTTGCCGCGCGGTTGATCACAAACGCTCCGACCACTGACGTGGCGGTGGCCAATATGGGCATCGGCGGAAATGGCATTTTCGGCGGCCTTGGGCCGGCGGCGCTCAAGCGCTTCGACCGCGATGTGCTTGAGCAGAGCGGCGTGCGTTACCTGATCGTGTTTGAAGGCGTGAACGACATCGGTGGCCGGCTCAGCGACATGACGACGGCGACCAACTTGGTTAACGCATTTGCGGAGTTTGCCGCCAAGGCGAAGGCGCGGAACATCCGGGTCTTTGGCGCGACCATCGCGCCTTTTGGCGGGAACGGATATTACTCCGATCTCCACGAAGCTGAACGTCAATATGTCAACGCATGGATTCGCACGAACAACGTGTTTGATGCTTGCATTGATTTTGACGCTGCCGTTCGCGATCCGGCCACGCCGACAAAATTTCAACCAGCGTATCATCCCGGCCTTAACGCAAATGACTGGTTGCACATGAATCTCCTCGGTTATCAGGCCATGGGGAATGCGATTGATTTGAACCTATTTGTTCCCTGATAATGATGCATGCCCCAGATTGTTTGTTCGCCATAGTCACAGGAACGGCTCTCGTGGCAGAATTGCTGCGCGGGCGAAAATTAGAAGGAATGAGTGGCGGAAGTTCGAATGTCTCAGGACGGGTATCATCTCGATCATGACGGCTTTTATATTTTTATGAAAATATTGTATTCCATCCATAAACCTCTTTTGCTCTCGGGATTTTTGGCACTGGTTTCCGCGCGCGGTGCGGAAAATCTGCCGAACGGGGATGGTAACGGCGCTTACGCCACCGGCAACTATCGGAATTTATTTGCCGAAGCCGGTCATTCGCAAACGGAGATCCGGCAGAAGATTGATTCGGCGTTTCAACAGTTGTTTCACGGCGATCCAAACACGCAGACGGTTTATTACGAAGCCGGGACAAATGCCAACGGTCTGCTCGCCTTCATCACCGATATCAAGCACCATGACGTGCGCACAGAAGGGTTGTCCTACGGCATGATGATTGCCGTGCAGTTGAACAAGAAGGCTGAGTTCGACGCCTTGTGGAACTGGTCAAAAACGTATCTGTATGTTTCGGAAACGAACCATCCTTCTTACGGTTTTTTTGCCTGGCAGGCGCGGACAAATGGTATGCGCATGAGCCAGTTCGTTGCGCCGGACGGCGAGGAGTATTATGTGACTGCGCTTTATCTTGCAGCGCATCGTTGGGGAAACGGAACCGGCATCGGCAATTACAAGGAGCAAGCCGATGAATTGCTTGCGCGCATGCGGCATCGCCCCAAGATCACCGGCTCGGTGCCGGGGCGCGGCGGCAGCAGGACTGTTACGGCCGGCCCGCTGTTCGATGAGGAGCATAAAATGGTTTTATTCTCGCCCAGTTCCGAACGTAATCGCTACTCCGATCCCTCCTATCATCTGCCGGCATTTTATGAGTTGTGGTCACGATGGGGGCCAAAGGCAGATGCGGAATTCTGGAAGCAGGCGGCCGACGTGAGCCGGGATTACTTTGTCAAAGTTACCCACCCGGTCACCGCGCTGAATCCGTGTTACGCGAACTTCGATGCCTCAATCGTCCAGCGGTCTGGCAACTACGGCACCAACTTCAGCTACGACGCTTTTCGCACCGCCGGCAACTGGGCAGTGGACTGGTCGTGGTGGGGCAAGGATGTGCAGCAACGTGACCTCAGCGACAAACTCCAGGCATTTTTTGAATCACAAGGAACGAACTACGGCTGCGTATTCACGCTCGAGGGAAAACAGTTAGAGGCTCGCCATGCGCAGGGATTGGTTGCGATCAATGCAGTCGCAAGTCTCTCCGCCACCAATCCGCGCGCCAAAAAATTTGTCGAAGAACTTTGGAACACGCCGCCGCCCGATGGATTGGAGCGCTACTACGAGGGGCTGCTTTACATGATGGCGCTGTTGCATTGCGGCGGCGAGTTTCGGGTCTGGTGAACTGATTTCATTGTCGTGCTGAAAATATTATCTTTGATTGAGCTATGAAAATTTCCCGTCGAGAATTTGTGGAGATGAGTATGGCGAGTGCTGCCGGTCTTTGTGTAGGCGGTTACGCGATCAACAGCAATGCCGCTGAACCGCAAACCCCGTTGCCGGAAGAAGACGGTTACAAACTCTGGCTGCGATACGCACCGCTGGGCGACGCTGCGAAAAAATATCATAAAGTCGTGCAGCAAATTCGCGTGGATGGCACGTCTGCCACGAGCGGAATCATTCGCGACGAGTTGCGTTCGGCCACCAGCGCCATGTTGGGCGGTAATGTTCCACTGAATGAAAAAGTTTTGGTGGAAGGCACGGTTGTTGTCGGCACGCCGGGAAATTCAGCGCTGGTTCGCGATTTGAATTGGGCATCTGATTTGGGCGTTGTCGGAATCGAAGGTTTCATCATTCGTTCGACGCGCGTCGGAAATAAACCGGTGATGGTGATTGCCGCCGACACCGAAATCGGCGCGCTGTATGGTGCTTTTCATTTCCTGCGGCTGATGCAAACGGGCCAGCCGATTGAGAAACTCGACATCACAGAACGTCCCGCGCTTGAGCTTCGGCTGATGAATCATTGGGACAATCCCAACGGAACAATCGAACGTGGTTACGCCGGGCGCTCGATGTGGCAATGGAATGATTTGCCGGGAAAACTCAGCCCGCGCTACGCGGATTATGCGCGTGCCTGCGCCTCCCTCGGAATCAACGGCGCGGTCATCAATAACGTCAATGCCGACGCGCACATTCTGGCGACGGACAATTTGCGCAAAGTCGCCGCGCTCGCCGATGTATGGCGGCCTTACGGCGTGCGAATGTATCTCTGCGCCAACTTCGCCGCGCCGGTGCGCGTAGGCGGGTTGGCAACGGCCGATCCGCTGGACAAGGGCGTGGCCGATTGGTGGAAGGCGAAGGCCGATGAAATTTACGGACTCATTCCCGACTTCGGCGGGTTTCTCGTCAAGGCGAACTCCGAAGGTCAACCCGGACCAAAAACCTATGGCCGCACTCACGCCGACGGCGCAAATGTTTTGGCCGATGCGCTCGCGCCGCACAAAGGTAACGTCATGTGGCGAGCGTTTGTTTATGACGACGATATTGACCCGGATCGTGCCAAGCGCGCCTACATTGAGTTCACGAAACTGGACGGGCAATTCCGCCCCAATGTGATCATTCAAGTAAAGAACGGCGCGATTGATTTTCAACCGCGCGAGCCGTTTCATCCGCTGTTTGGTGCGATGAAGCAGACGCCCGTCATTGCCGAAATTCAGGCGACGCAGGAGTATCTCGGCCAGGCGAAGCATCTCGTTTATCTCGGCACATTGTGGAAAGAATTTTTGGACTCGGATACGCACGCAATGGGCAGCGGCTCGATTGTCGCCAAACTGCTGGCGCGAAAAATTCAGCCGAGCCACCTCACCGGAATGGTTTCGGTGACGAATCCCGGATTGGATACTAACTGGTGCGGGCATCATTTCTCGCAGTCGAACTGGTATGCGTTCGGACGGCTCGCTTGGAATCCGGAATTGTCCGCCGAAAAAATCGCCGACGAATGGACGCGCATGACCTTCACCAATGACGACAAAGCCGTGGTCGTCATCCGCGACCTGATGATGGGTTCGCGCGAAACGTTCGTTAATTACACGATGCCGCTCGGCTTGCATCACCTGATTGGCGGCGACCATTACGCGCCACAGCCGTGGAATGATCGCGCGCCGCGCGCCGACTGGACGGCAACTTATTACCACAAGGCTGCGGAGGACGGCATCGGGTTTGATCGCACGAAACGCGGCGACCACGCAGTTGAACAATATTTCCCGCCCGTTTGTGACACATTCAATGACACCAATACCTGTCCAGAAAAATATCTGCTCTGGTTTCATCGTTGCGCGTGGGATTACCGGATGAAGTCGGGAAAAACGTTGTGGGACGAATTGTGCGCGAAGTATCAGCAGGGCGCGGAACAGGCGGCAGCCTTGCAGAAAACGTGGCAATCCCTGGCTGGCACAATTGACTCGCGCCGGCACAAGGAAGTGGCCGACCGCCTGGCCATCCAAGTCGCCGATGCCGCGAAATGGCGTGACCAGATTTTGGAATATTTCGGCCGCTTCAGCAAACGGCCGGTGCCGCAGTCGAGTTGACCAGAAACAGCCGGGAACATTCGCTCGCGGCAACCTGCATCCGAATTCCGGGGGGCTTGCCGCTTGCGCTTACTGAAGTGGGGCGGAATTATGGCGTTGCCGCCCCGAATTGTTCCCGGCTAAACTCTCACCACATGCGCCGCGAAAATCCATCCCTTGCCCTGCCCAGGCTTTGTCCTGTTGCTGTAGCCGGCTTCCTTTTCGCTGCAATGTTCGTTCTCGACATTCAGGCCCAGCCAGCCATCGAGTCAGAGCGATCTTCCGGGACGTCATCACTGTTGGTTACAAATCTTTCGCAGTTGTCCAAAATACTCGACTCATCCTCTCGAGTGATTGCCGATGTTCGTTTGGATGTGCTTGTTTGCTCGGCAAGCCGACCGGAGATTGGGGTGGTTGTGGTTAAGGATGAAACAGGAAGTGAAATATTGGAATTGGGACCTCGCAGTGTTCCCATCGTGGCCGGTGACATCATTCACATCGAAAGCCGGCGCTGCCTTTTGCGAAAACGGGAAATCGGGATCGAAATTACCAGAGCACCGGAACTCGATAACGACGGGGTCCATGGTGTTCGCACGGTCACTGCGGAGGTGCGCCTCAGCGCGGGACTTCACGCTTTTCAATTGGATTACTTTAACTATTTGGGCGCATTTGCCTTGGAATTGACCTGTCGTCTGCCGGATGGCTCGGTTCAGAGCGCAGATCGTTTCTTGGTCAGACCCAGCGGCGGTGGCGTGCCCGAATCCAATATGGTTGCTGGGGTGAATGCCAATTATTACGAGGGGGAATGGTTGAATGTGCCGGATTTTGCACCGCTTCAACCTGTCAAAACGGTGACAACGACCAACCTGAATCCAATCTTGGGCCCGCGGAAAGACTTGTTCGGGATTCGCTTCAAAGGGTTTTTCTCAGCTCCGATGGATGGAAAGTATACATTCAACCTGGCTTCTGACGACGGAAGCTTGCTCTTTTTGGACGTGCCCGATGTTCCGTTGACTACGATCAGCCATCAAGATGTTCCGTCCCCGGCCGTCACAACATTTCGTGCCTCAATGACTGATTTCGAAGCGCCCCAATGGATTAGTGTCGAAGGCCGGGTGGTTTTCGCTTCCACCTCTGGACGAGGATTGCGTTTCGAGCTTCAATCCCAGCCAGATTCCATTTGGGTGACGGTGGCAGATGCCAATGAACTGGATGCAATGCGTCTCTTGAATTCTCGAATTCGTGTTAGGGGAATCAGTCGAGCCGTTATGGCTCCAAACCGGGATCGGATACTCGGAGAATTAGCAGTTGCAACGTCTGATGACATAGCGATTCAGGAGGATTCGTTAGGGGCGATAGCTGCTTCAGGTGCTGCTCCAACGCTTCTTACTGTTGGAAAGATTCAGGGCCTGTCTAACGAAGAAGCAAGCCGCCATTTGCCGGTTAGGATTCAAGGTGTCGTGACAAGCATCGCGCCTCCTATGTTCCGTTACATGACCGTTCAGGATGAAACTCGCGGTATCTTTGTTCGGCTATCCTCCTCCGTCAAGTCGTCCGTAGTTGTCGGCCAACTTTGCGAAGTGGTCGGTCATACGGATGCGGGCGATTTCGCTCCGGTTTTGGTTGCCGAAAATGTAAATATCATCGGGAAGGGGCGGATGCCCTCGCCTTCGCGTCCCGCCTGGAAAGAATTAATCAACGGCAGCATGGATATTCAATGGGTTGAACTTCAAGGGCTAGTCACGGCTGTTAATAGTAACAGTGTGACTCTTCTTCTCCCTGAGGGAGGGATCAATGTTGAGGTTGGGGGTTTTTCAGAGTCGCAATTGAGAACTTTCGAGAGTGCAGTCATCCGCCTTCGGGGTGTGTTCTTCGCAGAATGGAACACCAACCGCACGGTTCAGGTTGGTCGTCTATTGATCCATAATGGGATAATAGATGTTGATGTTCCGGCACCGCGCGATCCGTTTAACGTTCCTTTGAAGAGTTGGAGCGAACTCTATCAGTTCGACTCCAGCGCAACGCCGTTTCAGCGGATAAAAGTGCATGGAACTGTGATTTACGCTGATTCAAAACGCATTTTCCTGTTGGATAAAGTGCGAGGCATCCAGGTTTCACCAGTCAAGCCAGCCAACGTGCGGTTCGGAGAAGAGGTTGAGGTGGTTGGTTATCCCGACATCAGCGGCTCTGCACCACTCCTGCGGGAAGCCATCCTGCGCAAAACCGGCCACACCGCTAATCCCACCCCAATAATATTGGACGGAAACGAATTGATGGAAGATAAAGTTGATTCGATGCTGGTGCAGATTTCGGCAACCTTGATGGGAATTCATTCCGAACCGGATTCGCGTGTTCTAGAAATGAATGCTAACGGGCATTTGTTTCTGGCTCGCATGCCCGACACAAAGGAACCAATTTCGCTGCGAATAGGAAGTCAATTGGCCCTTACCGGTGTTTACGTTGGAAAAACTATGACTTGGTCGGAGGGCGGCAGACCAAGCGGATTCGAGTTGCTTTTGAGTTCTCGCTCGCAATTGACCGTGCTGTCGCAACCTTCCTGGTGGACGCCCCGGCGATTGCTCATCTTGGTTGGATTGTTGCTCGTTATTGTTGTGCTGGCAGCGGTTTGGATTTCACAATTACATCGGCTTGTGGAACAGCGCACTCAACTACTCCAAAAGGAAACCCGCGAGCGCGAAGTTGCTGAACGAGAGCGGACTTTGGAAACTGAACGTTCACGCATTGCCCGGGATCTGCACGACGACCTGGGTTCCAGCCTTACCGAAATCAGCGTGCTGGCCGTAAAAGGGCAGCGATTACGCACTCTGGACGAGTTGACGACTTTGTTTCGTGCCATTGCCGCCAAGGCGCGCGGGTTGGTGACCGCGCTGGATATTATTGTGTGGGCGGTCGATCCTAAGGATAATTCCCTTGAGTCCGTGGCAGATTATTTAAGCGACTTTGCCAGTGAATATTTATCTCATTCTGGAATCATATGTCGCTTCGATATACCGGTCACATTGCCAACGGTCGTGTTGGATGGCCGGTTACGCCATGGTTTGCTGTTGGCGGTAAAAGAGACATTGAACAATGTCGAACGCCATGCTCAGGCTACGGAGGTGCAGTTTCAAATGACCTTGGCCGAGGACCAGCTTGAAATTGTCATTTCGGACAATGGAAAAGGCTTCGATAAAAAAACAAGGCATAGGGGCAACGGCTTGAAAAATCTCCCACTTCGACTTTCCAAACTCGGTGGGCGATATCGCATCGAGTCATCGACGGGAAATGGGACAATTGTCACTATTGGATTGCGGCTTTCACCGCGGACGGAGACGATGCCGGCGAGCGAGCGGGCCTGATATGACGTTTAGCATATACGAATTGAGGATAAAACGTCGTAGAATGCACCGCTTAATGATATCATAATGACGATGACTAACCGGAGTATGGCTTCTGAACCTTTCAGTGATGATTATGCGACAACGAAGGTGGCTATCGTTGAAGATAACCCCACGCTGCGTCAGTATCTCGCGGATTTAATAACAAACACCCCCGGTTACCAGTGTGTTTGCACCTGCGAATCTGCCGAGGAGGCATTGGAAAAAATCCCTGCCCAACGGCCGCATGTAGTGCTGATGGATATCCATTTGCCAGGGAAATCGGGTATTGAATGCACGGCCCGTCTTCGGGAGAAGATGCCGAAGATACAAGTGATCATGTTGACGGTTTATAAGGACATCCAAATGATCTTCCAGGCACTCAAGGCCGGCGCTTGTGGTTATGTGCTCAAGCGCTCTGATGAAAAGGAAATTTTGGCCGCGATTGCTGAGGTTCGCGCGGGAGGCGCGCCCATGACCAGCCAGGTGGCCCGCATGGTGGTTCGGTCATTCTTGGAAGATCCGTCTGACCGTTCAGAAACGGCGCAACTTTCTTCCCGCGAAATGGAGATCTTGGTCCTTGTTGCAAAAGGACGCGCAAACAAAGAAATCGGAAGTCAATTACACATCACTTCCGGGACTGTGCGGATACACCTGTCGCATATCTACGAAAAGTTGCACGTTCATTGCCGGACCGAAGCGGCGGCTAAATTCTTTTCATCCCAATCTTCCGTTCGGCGCGATATGGTCCAACCTGCTTCTTGATGGCAAGTTTAGGAGTGGCGGTTTGACGTTTGTGCTCGCAAGTCCAAACATCTGCCAAACGTCATATTGGGCGCACCGCTTAGCATTCTGTAACATTCGATCTATTCACTCGCAAAAAGGCACGACCAACGCACAATTAAATGAGTTCTGGGAAAAAAGCATATCGGATCAAATCCGGTTCGTCACAGTTTCCTGTTTACAAGGACCGGGAAAAACCAGCTCAAGTCCGGGTCAAAGATCTGCTTTCTCGGATGACGCTGGAGGAGAAGGTGGCGCAGATGATGTGCGTGTGGCAGGAGAAGGCGCAGAAGTTGGTGGACGCCGAAGGCAACTTTGACTATTTCAAAGCACACGCCGCCTTCAAAGAAGGAAATGGTGTCGGGCAGGTTGGCCAATGCGTGGGCGCAAGTTATTCATCCTGTTTTGACACAAGCGGCAAGTTCAAAACTGTTTTTAGATCCGTAACGAAAGTCTACGATTCATGGCAGGAAGCATAACATTCGAGAACAACACAACATGCAAAAATCAATTATGCAAAAAACAGGGTCCGTTTTCCTTCTTCTGGCCGCGCTGACCGCCTCGGCGCAGTCGCCAGTTTCAGGTCAGCCAGTCGTTGCCACCGTGGATGCCACAAAGACGGGGCCGCCCATTTCGCCCTATCTTTACGGGCAGTTTATCGAGCACGCTGGCAGCCTCATTTACAGCGGTCTTTGGTGCGAGATGCTCGATGACCGGAAATTTTATTATGCGGTCCAGCCCAAACCCGCCGAAGACCCAAACGCGGGCCAACGCGGACCTGACGGGGGCGGCCCAACCCGCCGCCGCAATGTCGGGCCGGGCCGGTGGAATCCGATCGGCCCGGCTGGTTCCGTGGTGATGGACACCAGCAATCCTTTCGTTGGCGACCATACACCGTTGATCAAACTCGCCGGTTCCGAGCCGCGCGGCATTCGGCAGACCGGCGTCAACTTCACCCAAGGCGTCACCTACAACGGTCGCATCCAGTTGGCCGGCGATCCCGGCGCAAAAGTTGCCATCAACATCGTTTGGGGCACCAACGCTGACGCGGTGAGCCAGACGGTTTCACT
>DMQW01000397.1:5728-7232 GCA_003455565.1 Limisphaerales bacterium | reverse complement strand
GAAGTGACTGAAAACGCTCTAGGTTTGTCACCGGAATCTGTCGTTTCCTTTTTGTCCTAAATTAAGGACAGAGTGCTGTTAAATTTCAATTGTTTCCGGAGGTTTGCGCGGCGGGTGGAAACAAAAACTTTCTGCGCAAAACAAAACGCGCGCAAAAACACATTGGCGCGCGTCTGTGCAAATTTTTGAAGAGTCTTATGATCGGCGCAAACGCCGGCATCCCAGAAATGCCATCAGTCCCGCGCCCGTTAGCGCCAGCGCCGAGGGCTCCGGCACCGTCGTCGTGATGGCCAGGCCCCAGCTCACCACCGTGCTCTGGCTCCCCGCCGCCACGTCCGCCAGAAACAACACCCACACCCCGTTGGGATTACTCCCGTTAAACGACCCCAGCAGCGCGCTCTGGGGCGCTCCGAAAAACGATGACGGACTGCTCTGCGGGTCTAGGTTCACTCCTTCAGGTTGCCATGTCCCCGTCAATTGTCCGTTGAGATTCAGCGTGGGGCTGAAGTTCTGGTAATACTGGATGCTGTTGGCCGCGCTGTCCGCAAACAACACGTTCGCGAACCCGCTGTTCGCATACCCAAACTGCGTCGCGTTGTTGCTCACTCCCACACGGTTCAACAACACCGCGAATCCCCCGGTGGGTCCCGCCAGATACGCATACAAATCTCCATTGAATCCGCCGGTGATGTTCAGGGTCACGTTCACGTTGTTGATCGCGCCGCTCATCCCCGTCAGGTTCGTCGCCAGTGCCAGGCCTTCAATGGTCGCGTCGGGCACCGTCACGCTGTTCGTGAAGTTGAACGTGTATACCTGTCCCATTGCCGCGCCCGCGCACAGCACCATCCCCGCTACTATCGCCTTCAGTTGTTTTCTTTTCATGGTCGTTCCTCAAGTTTCTGTTCAGGGTTGATGTGCCGTCCGGTAAAAAGCCGGGCTGGGCGGCGTCGGATCGGTGAACTGCCACAGTCCATTCGCCCCCGCCACGTTCGTGCTGATCACCGTCCAGCTGATGGGCGGCGTCAGATTGCCCGTCCGTTCCACCAGGTTCGTGCTGCCGGGAATGCTCGCCAGGTTCAGCGTGATGCTCCCGTTCCCGTTGACCACCGGCGGCGTCGTGTAGTTCTGCGTGTAGTAGTTCGTTGAGGCGGGTGCGACCGTGACATTCACAATGCCCGCGCCGGTTCCGCCCTGGCCGTCTCCCACGGTGTAATTGATCTGGTCGGCCACGTTGTTGGGGTTGCTGTAATAGACGTAGCTGCCGTCGTAGCTAACCGTTGCGCCATTGGTGCTGCTGATACTGCTGGTCAATGTCACAGTATCGCCATCCGCATCACTCCAGTTTGTCGCCAAGTTTCCAATGATTGGAATCTTCAGCGAGAAACCTGCCGGACGCGAATAGGTCGATGTGTTCGCCACCGGTGCCTGATTCGTCACCACCAGATACAACTCGCCGCTGACGATGCTCAACGAGGCGGCATGTCCGGCCACCACGCCGGCACCA
>DMQW01000397.1:4039-5571 GCA_003455565.1 Limisphaerales bacterium | reverse complement strand
GTTGTCGTTGAAGGTCAGCGTCCCGTTGGTCTCCGTCAGCGTCGGCGTCCCGTTGGTGTAGGTCAATGCCAGCGAACCGGTGTTCATGTTCAGGTTGCCAATGACCATTCCCGTCCCGCCGCTGCCGGTCAACGTCTGGCTGGAACCAAAGGCGAAGGTGCCGTTGGTCAAACCGGAGACATCCAGTTTCGCCCCGCTGGCGATGGTGATGTTCGGCGTGTTGGAGATGGTCGCGCTGCCGGTCAATGCCAGCGTGCCGCTGCTGACAAGCGTGTTGCCGGTGTAGGTGTGGGTGCCGGTCAGGAACAGGGTTCTCCAGCCAGCCATGATAATGCCGGAGCCGGCCGTCTGCTCGCTGATGTTGCCGAATGAGAGATCCGAACCCACCGATGTCAGGGAGCCAAAGCCCGGTGTTTTCGGCGAAAACTTGGCGTTGCCTCCGGTGAGCGTCACCGTGGGGAACACCAGCACATGGTTCGGAACAGCGGACAAATACACACCGACTTCCTGACCGCCGCCGACCTTCAAGTTGCCCATCGTGGTGGTGCAACCAACGGGCGCGCTGCCGAGGGGATCGAGAATGGTCGTCCCGGTGCCAACGATTTCCACATCGTTGCCCATCACGATGTTAGTGGGGCCATTGTTGCGGATGTTAAACTCGGTATAGCCGCCAGTAACCGGGCCGGTTAGGGTGTTGGTGGCGTCGAATGCGCCGCAGACCAGCTTGAACTTGCCCGTGCCGGCGGGGCTGAAGGTGCCAATCGCGCTCGTCAGCAATTCACCTTTGACGTTGTTGGAAAAGGTAATGGTGCCGCTGTAGTCGCTGATCAGATTCGTGCCGCGCAGGCGGAAGCCCTGACCACCGTCCACCGACGAAACGTTCGTGGCGTTGATCACAAGAATGTCGCCGCTGCCGAGCAGAACCCCGTCAACCTGGATGTTTCTAGTGGTATTGGGATTTTGCGGGTCGGCGGTTTGCACGAAGGACGTTGTGCCGGCCGCTGCGGTGACCACGGTGTTTGTCGAGGAGGTATAGTCCGCCGCGCTGGATATGCCGAGGGTGCCGCCTGCCAGCGTAATCGGGTTGGTGATGCCGGCCATGAGAACCAGCGCACCGCCACTGTTGACAGTCAAGGTTCCTGCTCCCGGAGCGCGCACAGCGGTCGGACGCACCGTGCCGGCATTAATGGTCAGGTTGCCGGCAAAGCTGTTGGCGGCGCTCAAGGTCAGCGTGCCACTGCCGCTGTTGGTCACCGAGCCGGTGCCGGAGATGAGATTGCCCATTGTGATGCTGTCGCTGCGGCTGATGACCAAAGCGCCATTGTCGGTGATGTTCCCGAGGGTGGGCGGATTGCCGTTGGCATCGTTACTGCCAAATTGAACCGTGCCGGCGTTGATCGTCATGCCGCCGCTGAAACTGTTGACTCCGCTGTTGTCGAGCACCAGCGTGCCGGTGCCGCTCTTGATCAGGCCCGCGCTGCCGTTGAGTCCGCCGGTGCCGTTGAAGGTGTAGTTGAGAGCGCTGTTGTTGA
>DMQW01000397.1:0-3776 GCA_003455565.1 Limisphaerales bacterium | reverse complement strand
AAAGTCGTTCTGGTTGAAGAGCAGCGCGCTCTTCCAGTTCGCCGTGGTGGTGTCCCAGTTGCCGTTGACTGTGCCGTCCCAAGTGACCGGTTTGGACGGGGGGGGGCCCGCCCGTGAACACCACGTCAATCGAGAGGTTGGCGGTGTTGTTGGAAATGTAGCCTTGGAATATTCCCGGCAGCGTGCCTAGGCCGATAATGGTGAGGTCGCCGCTGGAGGTGGTGTATTTAATGAGCGGAAACTGGGTGGGATACACCGTGATGGCCGCCACGGAAGATACGCTGATCATGTTGGTTGTTCCGCCGGAGTTAAGGTTGGTGACGGTGGCGCTGGCCGAGGCGGCAGCGGGCAAAGTTAATGTGCCGTTGGTCAGATTAAGGCTGTCCACCGGTATGCTGGCGCTGCCAATCGTGCCGGCTACGGTCAGGAAACCGCTGCTGATGGAGATGTTGCCGGTGCCGGCGGCGGTCGTTTTCGTGATGCTGCCAGCGCAGGTGACCGTTCCGCCGAGAATATTCAAGTTGCCCGTTGCAACATCACCAGCACCCGTGCCGGCGAGGTTGACGAGCGAAAGACCGCCAGTGCCGACAATCAATGTGCCGCCACCAACAGTAATCGTGGCGTTCGCAATAGAACCGGCTTGGGTGTTGCCGCTTGAAATCACCGCCATGTTGATTGTCGTCGCATCGAACGTCCCTTGGTTGAACGAAAAAATGCCGTTCTCGGTAAGGCTGCCATTTGAGTTTTGGGTGTTTTCCCCAAGGGTCAGCGTGCTGACTTTTGCATCTATGGGGTGCCCATTGAAGGAAAGCGTGCCGGACGAACTGGTGGCGCTGCTGTTGCCGGAACTGCGGTTGCCGACCACCAGCGTTGCGCGATCGTTATCAGTCCCGCCGGTGCCGCGCAGTTTCAAGCCACCAGTGGCGGGAAATGTCACCGTAGCGCTTTCCCGGGCCGCGCCGATATTAAAAATGCCAACATTGATGATGTTGGTTCCCGCACCCATAGTCACGGTGCCACTGGCACCGCTGCTAGTTGAAGCGACATTGTGGTTCCATGTGCCAACGGTGATATTGTTGCTCACGCCCGCCAGATTGAAGTTTGCGCCGCTACGATTGCCGGTTGACATCGTAATCGTTCCACTACTGGCATTATAGACAAAATTGCTAAGGGTGGAGAGGTCTAATATCGTTCCTTGGTCTGCACTGCTTGATCCATTGTTGCCAATCGTCAGGTTTCCGTTCACAACGAAGGTTCCGGCGTCCGTCATGGCGGCAGAAGTGACTAGGCTGTTGGCGGTGTTGCCACCGACAACCACATTGCCACTGACTGTCAAGGTGGTGCCAGAAGGGATTTGGGTGACGTGCCATGTCCCGCTGGTGGTGTTGGTGTATGACAGGCCGGTAATCGTGGTGTTGGCGTCCACGACGTTGTTGACGGTCGTTGAACTGGCTGACGTGCCGATGACGCCAAAGAGCGCCGTGTCGGCCGAGCCAGGCGGGCCGGCTGGGCTCCAGTTGCCCCCTGTGCTCCAAGGGTTGGCACCCGTGGTGGCGACGTTCCAGACATTCGTCGTCGCCGAGCCGGCCAGTGGCACCAAGGCGAACAGGGCGCATGCAGTCAACAGCGCAGGGAATGATGATTGGTTTTTCATAGGATTATCTGGGCTGGCTTTTCTAATGACTGGCTGGATGGAACAGCCGGGCTGGCTGGACGCTCACGAAAAAAGAGAATGCGGATTTTCACAAATTTTTTCATCTGAACTGATTGTAAAAAAATAATAACCCAGCCGATGTTTGTCCATCATTTTTTCATCATTTTTTTTGCCAATGAAAATTGAACTTTTACGTTGTCGAAACGGGCGGAACTGCGAACGCAAATCCAAGCGGCACTCACGCGCGCTTTGACAGTTCCGGTGCAGTTGCCGGGATCCGCGCTGCATAGAGCCGGTGCGAATTAACCGGGACTTTTTCGAGCGGCAATGGTGGGGAGACGGGTGAATTGTGGATTGAGATTTTAGGCAATTCAGTAATTCCAACTGCTATGGGCGAGCGGTGCCGCGTTCAAAGCCGCACGTTGCACACGCCATTGTGGGAGGTGCTGGTTCATCAGCACCACGAAACGGTCATCGTGATGCCGCGCGATTAGGTGAGCGAGTTCGTGGACAACGATGTATTCGAGGCATTGCACCGGCTTCTTGGCGAGTTCGAGGTTCACCCAGATGCGCCGCGCTTCGATGTTGCAGGTGCCCCACCGGGTTTTCATCTTCTTGACGCCCCACTCGGCGACCCTAACGCCCAAAACCGCCTGCCATTTCTCGATGAGCGGCGGAATCAGTTCCTTGAGCCGCTGGCGATACCACTGGTGCAAAATTCGGTTGCGTTGACCGGCAGCGGTTTTTGGCCGCACACGAAGTTCGAGCGTAGAATTATTACGCAGCTTAACGCCAGCGGCTCCATTATGTTCGATGACGCGCAGGCGATACCGCCGCCCCAGAAAATAATGGCTCTCCCCGCTGACCATCTCACGAGCGGACTGGCGGGGCTGCGCTTCAAACCCCGCCCGTTGTCGTTTGATCCAGCCGAGTTTACCGATCACCGCCAACCGCACCGCGTCATCGCTCACCCGCAACGGTGCGGCCACGCGCACGCGACCGTGCGGGGGATAGACGCCAAGGTGCAGATTCTTGATGCCCTTGTGCAAGACTTGCACCTGCAAACCGCTGACCGCGATTTGGCGGGGTTTAATACTCATTTTGTTTCTTCACCAGTTCCAAAATGCGATCCACCTCCGCCTGTTTCTTCGCGCCTTCATCCGGTGCTTCTTCCCGCAGCGCACCAAATGGAGCTTCGTCCGGGTAAAGCACGTCCTTAATCGCCTTCATCACCATCTTCACCTTGAGCGGATGGTTGCGCCAGTCGTCTTGCTTGCTAACGCAAACGGCTTTATCAACCGCCAGTGCTTGCGCCTCATCTTTGCCGAGATTGTCATACAGCGCCTTCTTCGCCGGGGTATTGAGTGAATGCGGATAAGCCGCGCCGCCCGGCCCATTCTTCGCCAGCTTCGTCAGTTCAACAATTTTCGCCAGATACGTCGCGTAATCCAGCGCCGCCTGTTTGCGCAGCGCAATCAGCGCGTCCAGCAACTCGGACATCTTCTCGTAATACTTCGGATTGATCGGTGACTCATCAATGATGAGCTTACGCACGTTGTTCTCGATGGTTTCGGCGACGGCTTCCTTATTTTTCTTGATGCCCTTCGGCAGCGCGTCCACCGCATCCACGCCGCGCTCGACGATGAGCTGAATCAGCGACAAATCATCGAAGGCCGAGACCGTCTCGCTTTCTTCCGCGCGAATGTAGGCGTCAATCAAATGCCGCATCGCCGGTTCGTATTGTTTCAGGTCAATGGCGTCGCCGCTGTGCAGCTTCACCTCGTTGCGGAGATTTTCATAAAACGTGACTTCCGTTTTTATCGCCGCCGCTTGCGCCTCGGTATAGCCGGCTTCCGCCATTTCACCGGCCAGATTGGCGTAGGCGCGGATCAGCGACGCCGTTAATTTGTAGAGCGACAGGCGTTGCGGCTCGTTGGCCTTGAACTGCTCGGCGTTGCCGGATTCTTTGGACGAGAAATAACGCAGATAGGCGGCTTGATCTTTCGGCACTTCCACCGGCTCGCACAAGGCGCGCACCTGTTCCAGCGCGTCTTCCAACCGCTCCTTCGCCTTGCCCAGACGGTCTTCCAGCAGTCCCGCCACGTCCTCCTTGTCGTAACCG
>DMQW01000116.1:3955-4353 GCA_003455565.1 Limisphaerales bacterium | reverse complement strand
ATTGCCGCGCGATTTGATTTTTCTCCGCCATCGGCAACAAATTGATCCAGCCGCTGGGCGTGGCCGAATTCCTGTTCGAGCAACGTCTGAAAGTTTTCCGGCGTGAACTGGCGGAAGAAACTGTCGAGGCCGCTCTGCAAAGTGGTTTTTGCAAAACCCGTTTCTTCCGGGCCGCGTTGGAGCGCGAAGGTGCGGAATTTATTTTCCGGTTCAAGCCAGTTCGCCGCGACGTGGCACAGCACTTCAACGATGCTGGCCGTGGAACGGTGCGCCAGAAACTTCGCGCGGTTGCGCTTCAACGCATGACACGCCGCCGCAATCATCGTTGGCGACAACGTCGCTTCCGGCGGCAGATCGGCGAAGAAATAGTTGGGCAGATTCATGCGGTCATCAAGGAA
>DMQW01000116.1:3487-3749 GCA_003455565.1 Limisphaerales bacterium | reverse complement strand
AGATTCATGCGGTCATCAAGGAACAGCCGCGCGGCTCGGCCAGTTGCGCGCGGCCAATCAATTCAAAGCCTTCGCCACGACGAACACCCAAATCTTCCGTCTGAATAGCCGCGACGGAAAAAACATTCGCCAGATCAAAAATGCGAATGAGGCCGGTTTCACCATCAGCGACTTCACGACCGGTTTCCGGCGAGATAATTTGCACGCGTGCCCACGGCGGAAAGCGGAACTGCCGTTCCGAATTTTGAATTTTGAATTTTGA
>DMQW01000116.1:0-3243 GCA_003455565.1 Limisphaerales bacterium | reverse complement strand
TTTGAATTTTGAATTTTGAATTTCCGCGTCGTAAGCCTGCGAACTCAACTCGCTCATGCCATATTCGCAGAGGATATTTTCGCGCGGAACGCCGAGCCGTTTCGTGATGAGCGTGGGCAGTTCGGCTTTAGGCAAAGCGCGGGAACGGTTTTTGTAACCGCCGGTTTCCATCACGCGCGAACCGGCGGGAAGCTCGACCCGCAGGTTTCGCTCCACCAAATAATCCAGCAGATGCACGAAGGAAAATGCGGTTCCCAAAAGGAGTTTTGGATTTTGATTTTTTAGTTTTGAGTTGCCGCACAATGCCGCAAGCGTTGCATCAAAATCCAAAGTCCAAGCACCATCAGCGGCAATTTTGCCAACGAAAGCAGTTTCCGTCCCACCCAGTTTTTGCCGCACGATTTCAAACATGTGGACGAGCGACGAGTGCGGCACCAGCCCCGGCGACGGCGTGAGAACGACCAATTTTGAATTTTGAATTTTGAATTTTGAATTGGCAAAAATGTTTTGCTCAAACCAAGTCCACAGCGACGCCTCATAAACTGCCAGCGATTCGGCGTGGTGAAAATGGCGGCTCGGTTTTTGTTCCGTCGTGCCGCTGGAATGGAAAACGGCAGTGCGTTCGACAGGCGCGAGGCTGGTTAGTTCCAGTTCCTTGAACGCGGAGGTCGGCACGGCGGGGATTTGCGTCCAATGCTCGACAACTTGCGGCGTGACTCCGCGCGCCTCGCAAATTGTCCGGTAGGCGGCATTGTGTTTGAACTGGAGCGCGAACAGTTCCAGCGCCAGTTCGTTGAAATTTTCAAAGTAGGAGCCGACGTGAGGAGGCTCATTATTAAACCCGCCAGTGGCAATTGAATGGAAACTCCTTACGTCGTCACCTACGGAAATTAACTCGCGCAGGCGCGCGGCGAAGCTGGAAAGTTCTTTATTCATGCGGTGTTTGTTTGCCGGCTGGTTTTCCGCGACAGCCGAACGGCATGATAACACAAGGACTTCCCGCTGCAAGCGAGATTGCCTTTGCACCATTTGTGCGCCAAACTGCGCGTTCAATAATGAACAAACGGTTTTACATCACCACCGCGATTGATTACGTCAACGGCCAGCCGCACCTCGGCCATGCCTACGAGAAAATCATCGCGGATGTCATCGCGCGCGCCCGGCGCAGTATGGGACAGGAAGTTTTTTTCCTGACCGGCCTCGACGAACATGGCCAGAAAGTCCAGCGGGCCGCGCAAGCCGAGAAGAAAAATCCGCAGGAGTATTGCGATGCGCTCGCGGCGGACTGGCTGGCCTTCGCCAAAAAACTGGAGCTGACGAACGACGATTTTGTCCGCACCACCGATCCGCGCCACAAGGAATTTGTGCAAGCAATCCTTTCCAAGCTGAATGACGCCGGACATTTTTACAAGGCGACTTACATGGGTTTTTATTCCGCGAAAGAAGAAACTTTTCTCACCGAAAAAGATCGTCTGCCCGACGGCAAATTTGATGCGAGCTATGGCGACGTCGTCGAACTCAAGGAAGATAATTATTATTTCAAGCTCGGCGCGCAGCAGCAATGGTTGATTGATTACATTGAGGCGAATCCTGATTTCATCACGCCGACGTATCGCCGCAACGAGGTTCTCGGCTTCCTCAAAAACAACACGCTCGAAGACCTCTGCATCTCGCGTCCGCTGGCGCGTTTGAACTGGGGCATTCCGATTCCGTTCGACCCGAACTTTGTCACCTACGTCTGGTTCGACGCGCTGGTGAATTACATCAGCATCGCCGCCGCGCACGGTGATGAAACGATTTTGTCCGCGCTCGGCAATTCAAAATTCAAAACTCAAAATTCAAAACTGGATTTGTGGCCCGCCGACATCCACGTCATCGGCAAGGACATCTTGAAATTTCACGCGGTCTATTGGCCGGTCATGCTCAAGGCGATGGGCCTGCCGCTGCCGAAACAAATTTTGGTTCACGGCTGGTGGCAGAAGGACGGCGCGAAGATCAGCAAGAGCACCGGCAACGTCGTTGATCCGATTGCGGTCATCAACGAATGGGGACTGGACGCGTTTCGTTTTTACGTCTTGCGCGAACTCGACATCGGCCCGGACGGCAACTGGACGGACGCCGGTTTTCGCTCGCGCTATCAGGCCGAACTCGCGAACGGCCTCGGCAATCTCGTCAACCGCTCGCTCTCGATGCTCAAGCGTTATCGCAACGGAATTGTGCCGGCGAAATCCAACGAGCTTTCCGCCGACGCCGCCAAGGCCGCCGATGAAACGCGCGCTTTGTTCAAGCAAAGCCAGCTTCAATCCGCGCTGCAAAGCATCTGGGGACTCGTCAACCGCGCCAATCAATATGTGGACCAGACCGCGCCGTTCAAGCTGGCGAAAGACCCGGCGCAGGCGCAGCGGCTGGATGAAGTGCTCTATAATCTGGCCGAAGCCTGCCGCGTGCTGGCCGTTTTGCTCTGGCCGTTTCTGCCGGAAACCGCGACGAAAATTTACGCGCAGCTTGGCTTGACCGGCTCGCCGGACAAACTGGACGCCGCGACCTGGGGCGGATTGCCGCCGGGTCAAGTGATCGGCGAACCCGCGCCGCTGTTCCCGCGCAAGGAAGTTTGAAGCTGGAATTTTTCTTTGTCCGCAATTTAGTTTGCCGAGTCAAATAAGTTCAGAAAGTTTCCTAAACTCAGCTTGAATTTCTGCTTCATGGGAAGGTCCTGAAATGGTCACGAAGACGTTAGCTGGATAACTCTCGCCTCGTTTGTGAAACGTTCCTATCCTTTTGGCATTTTACAACTTCTCCGGCTTCGACATCAAATCCGCGATGCACACTTCACGCCTCCGCCAATGCGTGAGCCTGCAGAATGCGGCGCATGATTTCAGCGGGTTTTTCACCGCGCCGCCGGGCCTGTCGGCGATAATAATCAAGGCTCGCAGGCGCGAGTGAAACGGTCACTTTCACCGTCCGCAAAGTCTGGCGCACTTGTTCGGGACTCGGCAAAAAATCCAGCTTCACCGGCGCGCCCGGTTTGCCGATGGGTTCGCCGTTCAGTTCGTCCAAGTCAGCGTAAGTGATTTTGCGTTTCATAACATTCAAAATGTTCTCCGAAATTTTCCAAACAGTTTTATTTTTGAAAGTTACAACGACTCCGGTTTTTTCATCAGCTCGGCGATGCGCTGGAGCAGACGGCCCGCCGCGCCGCCATCGAGCACGCGGTGGTCGAAGCTCAAGGTGAGATACGCCTCC
>DMQW01000453.1 GCA_003455565.1 Limisphaerales bacterium | reverse complement strand
TTTCCACCGAACGCGAATGGCCGGAAGCCGATGTCATCGTCGGCAATCCGCCGTTTTTGGGAGGTAAAATGATTCGGCGCGAACTTGGGGACGGTTATGTCAAAGCGATGTTCGATGTTTATAGTAAGCGTGTTCGCCCGGAAGCAGACCTTTGTTGTTACTGGTTTGAGAAAGCGCGTGACCTGATTGAACACAAGAAATGCAAACGTGCTGGCTTGCTGGCAACGCAAGGGATTCGCGGCGGAGCAAACCGCGAAGTGCTAAAGCGCATCAAAGACACAGGCGACATATTTTTTGCTGAGAGTGACCGTGACTGGATTCTTGCCGGAGCGACAGTTCATGTGAGCATGATTGGGTTTGACGATGCAACCGAGCAGGCAAAATATCTCGACGGCAAGGAAGTGGCAGAAATTGGCCCACAGCTTTCACTTACGGCAGATTTGCACATTGCGAAGCCACTCATTGCAAATGAGGAAATCAGTTTCATGGGAATAACGCCAGCGGGTCCATTTGATTTACCCTTTGAAGAAATTTCCGAATGGCTAACCGCTCCAAATCCAAACGGCCATCCAAATAGCGATGTGCTTCGCCTTTATCTTAACGGTCAGGACATCAACCAGCGCGCCAGGTGGTATTGGACTGTAGATTTTGGAGTGGAAAGGCAAAGCGAGGATGCAGCCCGATACGAATTGCCATTCCAATTTCTCGAAAAGAACGCGCAGCCAATTCGTGCTAAAAACCGGCGTGAGGTATACGCGCGCAACTGGTGGCTTTACGCGGAGTCTCGACCGGCGATGCGTAATGCCTTCAATGGAAAACCGCGATTCTTGGCAACCTGTATGGTGGCCAAGCATCGGATTTTCGCTTGGTTGGATTCAGTCTGCCTTCCCGCCAATGTCGTCATAGTTTTCGGGCGATCAGACGACTATTTTTTTGGCGTCCTCAATTCCTGCTTTCATTTGATTTGGGCGAATGCTCAAGGAACACAATTGCGAGATAAAGAATCAGGTTCTCGTTACACGCCGACAACTTGCTTTGAAACCTTCCCGTTTCCGTTCGCGGACGATTTGGCGGAACCACCCGATAATCTCGAAGCCGACTTAAATGCCGCCAAGCATTACGCCCACATCGTTTTGCGTGAAGAACCGGTGCCTTACAAAACTGGTAGGAGACGAGGTGACGAGTCTCTAACTTCAAAATCGGAAATTAAAATGAGTCTCGTCACCTCGACTCCTACGGAGCATCGCGCCGCGATTGCCGCCGCCGCCCAGGAGTTGAACGCGTTGCGCGAACGCTGGCTCAATCCGCCCGAATGGACGGTGGAAAAAATTCTGGAATTCCCCGGCTCGGCAGACGGCCTATGGTCACGCTACATTGACCCGTCATCCTGTAGCGGCGGTCTGCGACCGCCGAATCCGTCCGGCGATGCCACGGTCGGCGGTCACAGACCGCCGCTACAGTTGCCAATCATCGGCCTCGTGCGTTACCCGCGCCTGGAGCCGCGCGACGCCGATTGCGCCGCCAAACTCAAAGACCGCACGCTCACGAAACTTTACAACGAGCGTCCCGCGTGGCTCGATCTCGCCCACAAAAAACTGGACGCCGCCGTCGCCGCCGCCTACGGCTTCCCCGCCGATCTCACGGACGAACAAATTCTGGAAAAGCTGCTGGCATTAAATCTTGAACGCGCCGCCGAGGAAGCGAAGGCCGCGAAAGTGAAGCAGCCGAAAACGTCCCGCGAGAAGCACGCAGAGGAAATGATTTGAGCCTTGCCGATTTGACAACCCTAAACGGTTCCATTATGGTTTTCACATGGCTGAATACACGCTAAAAAACATCCCCGAAGAAATTTACCACCGCGCGCAATCGGCGGCGGAAAACAGCTTGCGCTCGCTGAACCAGGAAATCATTTTCCGCCTGCGGCGGTCGTTTGACGCCGAAGACGCCCGCACGTCCGCCCTGCACGCCAGATGGGTGATGGAGGCGCTGGCATCCGGCGCGGCCAAACCGTTGAAGCTGGCCGGTCTGGATGCGGCGTTTGCGCGGGGAACGAAACGCGCCGCCGCGCGGAAGGCCGGAAAGTGAAACTGGTTTATCGTCCGCTGTTTCTGGCCGACGTGGAACAGTGCGCGGATTATCTGACTACGGAAGCCGGCGAAACGGTGGCCGCCGCGTGGTATCAAGCCCTTAAAAAATCGTTGCAGCACATTCAAGACGCGCCGGAAATTGGCCGCGTGCGGCACGACCTGCCCGTGCCGGAAATCCGCACGCTCAATTTGCGCAAGTATCCCAATTATCTGGTTTTTTACCGGCTGGAAAAAGGCGCGATTGAACTGCTGCGCGTGCGCCACGGCATGATGAACCTGCCGGAACTGTTTTCAGAATAACTTTTCGCGCCCACCGCCCGGCGTCAAAATTGCCGGCGGGTCCGCAGGATGATTTGATTTATTTGGGTTGGACGGCATTTGTCCATGCCGACCGTGCAGACTGGATAGAAAATTATGGGATTGACCGTTCATTTCAAACTGGCTGCGCCCGCCGGTGTCACCGAGGCGAAGGCGAAGCAACTCGTTGAATCCATGCGCCGCGTGGCGCTGCGTTTCTACTGCGAAGGGCTGGTGGATCACGTGCGCCCGGTCATTTCGGACGCGAAAACGCTCCGGCAGTTTGCCCGCGACTGGCTGATTCTGCCAGTGCCGGGCGGGGAAAACACTTCCACCGGCGTCGAGGTGTGGCCGACGGAGGGTTTCCTCTTTTGCGTGGACGTGGGTGAGGACTGCGAACCGCTCTGGCTGGGCTTGTGCCAATACCCGTTGTCGGTGTGTTTTCAAGGACGCGAATTGCGAACAAAAAAAGGCGCGGGCTGGCGGCTGGCGGGTTTCAGCAAGACGCAATATGCCAGCCTGCACGCCTGGAAACATTTTCAGCGCTGCCACTGCGCCGTGGTGAATTTGCTGGCCGCCTGCCGGACGCCGGAACTACGCGTGAAAATTTCGGATGAAGGCGACTACTGGCCGCGCCGTTCGGTGACGAAGTTGCGCCAGAATCTTGATCAAATGAACGGACTGGTGGCGGCTGCGGCGGGGGCGGTGAAAGATTGTTGCGATGCGCCAGACGGAGAAAATGGCGTGCAATCGCCCATCTTCGCGCACCGGCAGTTCGAGCGGTTGGAAGCGGAAGGCGAAATGCGCGTTGCTCCGGCATTGAAGAAGTTGCGGGAAGTAATACGCAAACTATGAACCAAATCCTTCATCTGAATTTGCACCGCGAATTTTTTTCGCAAATTACAACGGTTACGCCGCTGACGTTCCTGGAATGTTTATAAATTTTGCGCTTTGGCATTGCTTTACCGTGCCTTGCGGAAAAGACTCTGTTAACCTTTAACCGTTATGTTGCTCACCAAAGATGAACTGCGCAGCCTCGTTGACCTGACCCATCAATCGCCGCACTCGCTGCTCGGAATGCAACCGCTCGGTGATAAATCCGGCCTCGTCGCCCGCGCGCTGCTGCCTGACGCAAAGAAGGTCGAAGTCCAGCCGGTTCACGAAAAAGATAAACCAAAGTTCGAACTCAAGCGGATTCCCAAAACGAATGTTTTTGAAGGCGTCACCAAATCTGCCAATTCCGTCTACGCTTACGACCTGGTCATCACCAATCATCAAGGCCAAGTGCGCCGCACGCGCGATGCGTATTCCTTTTTGCCGACGCTGGGTGAAGCGGATTTATTTCTCTTAGGCAAGGGCGACGAGCGGAAAATTTATGACAAGCTGGGTGCGCAACTGCGCACGCCCGACGGCGTGCCCGGCACGAGCTTTGCCGTCTGGGCGCCGAACGCCCAGCGCATCAGCGTCGTTGGCGATTTTAATAATTGGGACGGGCGCTTTCATCCGATGCGATTGCTCGGCGCATCCGGCGTCTGGGAAATTTTCATTCCCGGCGTGGGGCAGGGGGCGCATTACAAATTTGAGATCCGCGACGCGCATGGCAACATCAAGCTGAACACCGATCCGTTCGGATTTTTCTTCGAGGTCGCGCCCAAACAGGCGGCGATTGTCTGGGAAACCAAGGGGTTCAAATGGAACGACGCCGCGTGGCTGAAGCAACGCGGCGAACGCGATCCGCTGCGTTCGCCCATGAGCGTCTATGAAATGCACGTCGGCTCGTGGCGGAAAAAATCCGCGAACGAATCGTGGAGCTACCGGGAGCTGGCCGGGCCGCTGGTGATCTACCTCAAGCGCATGGGCTTCACGCACGTTGAATTTTTGCCCGTGGCCGAGCATGCCTATTATCCATCGTGGGGTTATCAAGTCACCGGTTTTTACGCGCCCACCAGTCGCTTCGGCACGCCGGAGGATTTTCAATTTCTCGTCAACGCGTTGCACGAAGCCGGCATCGGCGTGATCGTGGACTGGGTTCCGGCGCATTTTCCGCGCGACGAATGGGCGCTCGCCAAATTTGATGGCACGGCGTTGTTCGAACATGAAGACCCGCGCAAAGGCGCGCATCAGGATTGGGGCACGCTGATTTTTAATTTTGGCCGGCACGAGGTCGTGAACTTTCTCGTCGCCAACGCGCTCTTCTGGTGCGAGCGCTTTCACATTGACGGCCTGCGCGTGGACGCCGTCGCCTCGATGCTTTATCTCGATTACTCGCGCAAACCCGGCCAATGGATTCCCAATCAATTCGGCGGGCGCGAAAATCTCGAGGCGATTGAATTCCTGAAACAGTTCAACCATCTCACGCACACGGAATTTCCCGGCGTGCTGACCATTGCCGAGGAATCCACCGCGTGGCCGCAAGTCACGCGTCCACCGTATATCGGCGGACTGGGATTTTCCTTCAAGTGGAACATGGGCTGGATGCACGACACGCTTGGTTATTTCAAACACGAACCGATCCATCGCAAATATCATCAAAACGACCTTACGTTTGCGATGCTCTATCATTACAACGAGAACTTTATTTTGCCGCTGTCGCACGATGAGGTGGTCCATGGCAAATTGTCGTTGCTCGGCCGGATGCCCGGCGACGACTGGCAGAAATTTGCAAACCTCCGCTCGCTGCTGGCGTATCAGTGGATGTTCCCCGGCAAAAAGCTTTTATTCATGGGCTGCGAAATCGGCCAGCGCGCCGAGTGGAACGAAAACGGCCAGCTCGACTGGTGGCTGCTCGATGCCGGCCCGTTCCATCGCGGCCTGCAAAATTTTGTGGCGGACTTGAACACGCTTTACGCCCGGACGCCTGCGCTCTGGCAGGCTGATTATGACCACGCCGGCTTCAACTGGATTGATTGCAATGACCGCGCGAGCAGCGTGCTTTCTTTTGTCCGCCAGAAGTCTGACGGCTCGAACCCGCTCGCCGTCATACTGAACCTCACGCCGGTGCCGCGCGAAAATTATCGCATCGGCCTGCCGCGCGCGGGCAAATGGCGCGAGGTGCTGAACAGCGACGCGGAGATTTATGCCGGCGGCAACAAGGGGAATTTAGGCGGCGTGACGGCTGGGAACCACCCGTGCCACGGCCAGCAGCACTCGGCGGAATTTTATTTGCCGCCGTTGAGCGTGGTGGCATTTCAGGCTGAATAAATACTTGGGACTGCTCCCCTTTACAAATTAACGCGTGCAAGTTGCTCCGACCATCAGCGAAGACTTGGCTCTAATGGAGTTCATTGAGAGTGAAGTCCGTCTAGCTTTTGAAAGGCCGGAATCTCCGCGGTTTTCATTCCCTGTGTCCGAGGCCGTCCAGTGTCTCTTCGAGATACTGCACCATCGACTTGGCGATGCCGACCTGGATGCGGTAGGCAATCAGGTGCTACAGGCATTTAATAGCTACCGCGAAAGGAATGACTTTCTGAACTTGCCCGACCGTTTGGAGGCTTTTCTTAAGTTTATACAACGCCTGTTAAAGTCGACGGGATTCAAAAAACCGGTTGGAGTTGCGAATCGCGATCGAATGTTTCTTCCGGAAGTCTTACTAGCTTTAGGACTGACGGATGACGCAACCGTGGGAGAACAGCCCCTCGAGAAACTTGAAGGTAAACCACGATTTGCTTTGCACGTCGGCAGGGCGGTGCAGGCAAGAAATGAAGTCCACCGGGCGCGCGCATACTCGGCGAGAGAAAAGGCAGAGATTTTCGAGAGTGTCTGTGTGGTGATGGTGTTTACTGTGTGCGAGTTCAAGGACAGGATTGGTCTCGCAATCCTTGCATCGCACCATCGCCAATTATTGGAGCGCTATAGAGACACCTTCGACAAGTGGCGCGAAAGATTTGTGGATTTGGAAGGACGAGAACAACTGACGGACGAGTTTGAGGGCATTGATCCTCTCGCCGTGGAGATCGTGGAAGATGATAGTGACCTACAAAATGAAGCCAGTGCAGGACAAGACCCAAGTAACAATACGAGATTAGGAGACAAGATTCCAGATCAGCGCCGCGGCCTTGTCCGTGACCTGGTCCGTAACGTTCCAAAACTTGTCCTTCTGGGAGATCCGGTTCTGGCAAAACCACGACGCTTCAGTATCTGGCTTGGCATGAGGCGGGCGGATTACTCAAGAAACCAGGCGGAGACTGGTGGTTACCCATATACATTCCGCTCAAAACATTTGCGTCGGGAAAGTCGCCAACGATCGAGGCCGCGATTCAGTCTGAGATGGAAGGCATGTCCGTCAAACAATTGGCTAAGCAGCGATGTCTCCTTCTGCTGGATGGATTGAATGAAGTGCCGCAGGAACACTTAATTGCTGCAAAGCACGAGATTCAGTCCCTCCTCTCACTTGGAGACAACGTGCGCGTTGTAATGACGTGCCGGCCAGGACAGTTTCAAAACGAGTTCGGTCTTCCCGCGTTCGAACTGCAACCGCTGACAGATGAGCAGATTCGTCGGTTTCTTCAGAGACATCTTCGGGACGACGATAAGGTTCGAAGGCTCTTGGCTGTTATGAAACGGCAGCCAAAAACTTTTGGAGTGGTCGCGCAATCCATTTATGTTGGCGATGCTGGTGCGCGTTTTTTTGAAAAAGGGTAATATTCCCGAGAACCGCGGCAGGCTTATGCAAGCTTTTCTAAGCGACATCATGAGGCGCGAAAACGCGCAGGGTGCTGCGAGAACCCCTCTGGAGACGAAGACAACGCTTCTCGCGCGGCTCGCTTTTGAAACTAGAAAGCTTGCGATGCTTTCATTCACACGGATTGAAGCCTGCACATGGGTGAAACAAAAGCGCGACGAACTTGGAAGCACTTTGGACGCGCCGCTCTTCGTAGATGAGATTCTCAATAACAATCTCTTGTCGGAAACGAGCGGGGGGCTATTGACTTTTGACCATGAACTTTACCAAGAGTATTTCTGTGCGGTCGCTCTTCTTGAGATGGGCGACAAAGGTGTGACGCTGATCGAGGAACTACAACGGGAACCGCGATGGGAAGAACCTATCGTCATCTACTCGGGCATCTCGGATCGCCGCAGTTCAGTCCTCCAGTCGCTGGCAATCTCAAACATTCTTCTAGCAGCTAAATCACTCACTAGCGCTGCGGTTGACGAAGGTGCTGATAGGGAAAATATTGTGCTGAAAGCCAAGGCTTTGGCCGCCGACGCCACTGAACCATCGAAGGTCGCCGACGCGTTGCTCAGCTTGGCCGAATTAGGCGAAGCCGAGGAGATGATAATGGTTCTGAAACAACGAGGTGCTCAAGACGTTACTGCACAAGCGGCCATCCGTTCCTTTATTCCAAAATGTCCGCCCGATCTCGTAGTCGGTTGGATGCAGAAGACTTCAGACCATTCGGATAAGTTTCTTATCAGTTGGATGATTACGGCAATTGCTCCTGATCAGAAAGAGATATTACTGCGGGATCATCGAGTGTCCCTGAAGGAGCTTCTTCTGTGGCAGTTTCGGCGGAGTTGGCAAGGCGGGAAGGAGCGTAAACACTTAAAGAGACTATTGCGATTTTTAGGTGAGGAATTTAGAGGTTGGTTTATTAAATCGGTCGCCAAAGAAATTTTGGCGCGCATAGATCACGGGAGTGAGGATCAGTGGCAGGCTCTCAAGTATTTGTGGCAGGAAGAAGCTGAACTTAGCGATCCAAAAACTCGAACAAAATTATTTGCTGCTGCTTTAAATCGCGGGCATAGGAATTCTATTGAGGTTGCTGTTCTGCTTTGGCTCCGTCATTTTTCTAATCAAGATCTGTCATTTGTTTTCAATACTGTGGACGAAGAAGTGCTTCAACGGTCAATCCGTTTGCTTCGCAAACCCAAGAGCATTGATTACCATCGATTGTCTTTATTGCTTTCTAACACGCTCCGCGAATTTCGTGTTCGGCACCTAAGCGAAAACAAAAGTTTACTGAAGACAAACACCAAGCGTTTAGATCGGTTGGCGAATATGAAAGTGGGCGAAGTCCGTAGAAGTTGTTTGATGCGGGGGATCAAAGAGTTCGGTGCTTTTGTAGAACTGGAGCCCGGCATTGATGGCCTTCTTCACTCCACAGACATGAACTGGGAGTTACTCACGATGAACGAATCGATGCTGGAAATCAATCAAACGATTGACGTGATGGTGCTGGAGATTGACGATGCAAGAGGAAATCTCGTTGTCGGTCTGAAGCAAATGGTTTTTGTTTTGTGGGACAATGCCGAGTCGAAGTATCCGGTTGGCACGAGGGTCAAAGTGAAGGTTCTCGATGTCGGTAGAGAAAATGCGCTCGTGGAATTAGAGGCTGGTGTCGAAGGTGTTATTGCTCGGTCCGATCTTTCATGGGCTGATGATGCCAAGACTGTAGATATCCTAACTGTCGGAGAGGAAGTTGAGGCAATTGTATTGGGTGTCGATCGTCGCAATCTTAAATTTGTTCTTAGTTTACGTCTCCTTCAAGTTAACCCTTGGGAAAGTATTGAGCAAATATTTCCTGTGGGCTCTATCACAGTCGGAAAAGTCACCAAACTTGTCGACTTTGGGGCATTCATTAGGTTGCGTCCAGGTATAGATGGCTTGCTTCATCTAACGGACATGAGTTGGGGTCGCATCAAGCATCCGTCGGAAATTCTCAATGTCGGCCAGGAAATTAATTTGATTGTGCTGGAAGTGAACAAGGAAAAAGAACGCGTCAGCCTCGGCCTCAAACAAATACTGCCAAATCCTTGGGACAACATCGAATCGAAGTTTCCCGTCGGCGAAAAGGTCAAGGGCAAGGTCGTTAGCCTCGTGCCTTACGGCGCGTTTGTGCAGCTCGAAACCGGTGTCGAAGGTCTCGTCCACGTCACCGAACTTTCCTGGACCAAGCGTGTGGCCAAGCCCAGCGATGTCCTCAAGCAGGATCAGGAAATTGAAGCGGTCGTGCT
>DMQW01000473.1 GCA_003455565.1 Limisphaerales bacterium | reverse complement strand
AATGCTCTGCACCTCGGTCATCGCCGCGTTCGTGGCGGCGTAGCTGAACACCGTGATCGCGCCGCCCATTTCGTTGATGACGTAAACGAATTTGCCGTCAGCCGAAAAAACAAAATGGCGTGGGCCGGAGCCGGGCGCCACGGTCGCGAACGGCGGATCGCCCGGCGTCAGTTTGGCGGCGTTCGCATCCAGATGATTGATGAAAATCTTGTCCAGACCGAGATCGCAATCGAGCGTGAAGCGATTGTCCGGCGACGACAAAATGAAATGCGCGTGCGGCCCGGCTTGACGTGCGGGATTTGCCCCGGAGCCGGTGTGCTGGATGGTGGTCGTGGCTTCGCCGAGACTGCCGTCGGCGTGAATGGGCAGCGCCGCGATGCTGCCGGAACCGTAGTTTGCGACCAGCAGACATTTGCCCGTGGCGTCCACGGCGACATGACACGGCCCGCTGCCGCCAGAAGCCTGCCGGTTCAACGGTGTGAGTTTGCCCGTTTTATTTTCGAGCGAAAATGCCCTTACGCCACCAGCACGCTGGCCGCCCGCGTCGCCCGATTCATCGACGGCATAGAGAAAATGTTCACCCGGCGACACCGCCAGAAAAGTTGGATTTTTGGTTTCCGCCGCGAGTTCCGGCACGGACAACCTGCCGGTGGTTGAATCAAATCTGGCAACGTAAATCCCCCGGCTCTTCGCGCCGGTGTAGGTGCCAAAATAAATCAGTGATTCGCCGGCAAAACCCGCCATCGGGGACAACAACCACAGGCTGGCAAAATAGCAAAGGTGTTTCATCCGGCCAGAAAACACGAAACCACGCGCAACGCAAGCCGGCTTCGCGCGACAAAAATTCACCAAAAAAACCGTGGCCGAAATAGTTTCGGCCACGGTCACTTGAACTGTTAAACCATTTTTACTTCTTGCAGCACTTCGCGCAACCGGCGGCGCAATTATTTTGCCGGTGCCGGTGCGGGCGCGGGCGAACTGCTCTTGCGACTGCCCCGGTCCATTATCACCCGCGCGCTGGCGTAGCCCGCGTAAAACTCCGGGTTGCTCTTCTTGAACATGAGCATCTGCTTGTCCAGATGGTTCCGCAGCAGGCTCGTCACGCTCTTGACCGCCGGTGGCAATGTCTTTGTCTGGCCCGCGCGCGTGGCGATGGCTTTGCGCGGCGCAGTCTTCACGCCATGAAATTGATCCGTCAAGGCATCCAGCGCCGTAATGTCCGCCTGCGTGATGTTGTAATCCACCAGCGCCGCCAGATTCGCCGTGGCCACGCCGGAAATGCGCTTGCCCGTCGCCTCCAAAATATCCACGGACAACTTGTCGAGCTGCGCCAGCGTCAATTCCGTTTGCGCGCCCAGGTTCGTGTCACCGATCTTGTCGGCCAGGGAGCAGAGCTGGCCGGCAATCCGCATGATTTCATCCTCGTAATCGTGGCGCACGAGCACCTTTTTTTCCTCTTCGCCGACAATGGGCGCTTCTTGTTGTTGCGCCTTGTCGCCCACCTTGCCGAGGGCGGCATTCAAGCCTGCCACGGTATCGGTGACGGCTTTGTTGCCAGTCCAGATGGTGAGGTTCTTGTTCATATAGGCAGCGACCGTCGCCCCCATTCCAGTGCGGTTTAATAAATTTCTTTTCACGATGTGGGAACCGTTCTAAAGCGGACGCCGCAACCCGTCAAACATGAAATGTAAAAAAGTTTTTCATGGTGCAAGTAAAGGCCGCTTATGCCGCTCAAACCGCCGCGCCGTCCGCGTTTTTGGCGATGCGCTCCGCGACTGGCAACGTCTCGTTCGCGCGCCGCGCCGCGCGTTCCGCGAAGATGACCGCGCCGGTCGCATTTCCAAACGAACCCGCCGCAACTTGGTTCGCCTCACTCGCAAGAACATCCGCCCCTCCGGCACGGTGTTCGCATCGTCTGCACTCCGCACTCCGCACTCCGCAATTAAAACCGACCCCTCCGCCAACCGTTCCCGGCCAGCCGCGAATTGTTCCGCTCGTCCGCGAGCCGAGCCGCGTTGTCCGCAAGTTGTTCCGGCGCTCCGCGAACCGTGCCGCCCCGTCCGCGACCTGATCCCGGTCGTCCGCGAGGTGGTTTATGCGCAAAACTTGACAGTTTGGGGCTTGCGCAAGACAGAAAAGGCCGGTTTCTAGCCAAATTCAACGCAACTTGCCGCGCCGAAATAAAATGAAGGCGGGAGACGCAGAGATGCAAAGGTTCTGACACGAATTGCACGAATTGACGCGATTTCAAATACGCTGAAGGCGTAACGGAAATTAGCCCGGTGTTGGCCGATGCAATCGGACTACGCCGGGAAATCGTCCCACAAAATAATTCCTTCTCGCATCCGATGGGGAGAAGGTGGCCGGAGGCCGGATGAGGTGAACCAGAACGCGGATTGACGCTGACAAATTTGCCGCGCACACTTTCTGCATGGCAAAAAAGACTGCTGCGAAATCAACTTCTGCTTCGCGTAGGTTGCCCAAAGCTAACAAGCCAACTCGCCCGGCTCCGTCGGCAGCGGGTCTCGTTGCCGCGCTGGATCAGGCATCCAAGCCGAATTATCTCGGCGATCCTGAAGTTGTTGGCAATCTCCTGCGAAAATACCGCGATATGGCCGTGGAAAGCCGGAAGACGAAGATGGATCCGGAAGAGAGAATGGCTTGCGATCATGGCTACGCGCTGGGAATGGCGGAAATCTTTCTCGGCAAGGCTCCGTCCTTTGCGCCGATGATTCCGTGGAATTCGCCCGGACAGATTGATCGGTGGATTGCCAGCGAACTCCATCATCCGGGATTCGAAGGCCAAACGCCGGAACAAACCATCGCCAACGCGATCCTTTGCTATCTCCAAGACAATTTTGACTTGGCAAAAGCCCATGTGCAAAGTCCGAAGTCCGAAGAGTGGGCAAATGCTGAAATGGAAAAGATTGATTCCCGTTACATCCACTTGTTTTTGGGTATTCCATACCAGGAGAAAGTTGAGGAATCAGACGATGACGAAGTAAAGGCTCCATGAAAGTTACCCCTGAAACCATTCTTGGAACGTGGCAAAGCGATCTCGAAAAAACGCTGGCGGAAATCAAACGGCATTTGCGCCCCGATCATCCGAAACTCCATGAGTTCACATTGCCGGAACGGCTCATTCCCCTGACCGTCTGCTACATGCCGGACTCGGTGCTTTACACCTACCGGGGCGAACAGGTGCGCGCTCGCTTTCGGATTCTGGCTTGTGATGAATTTTCGCTGGTCTCGGAAGTCGAAACGACGTGGCTCAATGACCAGCCGCTTTGGCATATCCACTTTCTTTCGGAGAATTGCTATTGGGTCACGGTGGATTTGGATTGGGGATTTATTTACCGGGAATTTTTCATTAAAGTCAGCGGGTCACCAACAATTCAAGCGGCAGGCAGCGAAGTGGCTGACCGCGAAGTGGCGGCTAAAAACTAAAATTTTATGTGGCTGATGACCAAACACGGATTTTATTCCATCGTGCAGAAGCAGCCGGGCGAGTTTCACATCCGCGCCCGGGTGCGGCAGGATTTGGAAAATCTCGTTACGCGCGTGCCGCTGCCCGGCGCGGAAATCCACGCCACCAAGGCGGCGGACTATTCGTTTCGCATCGTCACCGGCCAGGGCGACGTGCGGAAGGTGATGCAGTTTCTGGGCGACTCGCTGGACTATTCCAACTTCAAGGACACCGTCGCGCGCACGCCCGACCAGCAAGCCAAACATGACGCTTACGCCTCGGTCTGGCACACGATGATTGACGCGCTCGGCGGCTACGGACGATCACCAAAACAGGGAAGGTGATTTAATATATTTTACGGCAGCTTTCAATTGACCTTCCTTAATTTGAAGGATAACCACGAAAAGCACAGTATTTAGC
>DMQW01000203.1 GCA_003455565.1 Limisphaerales bacterium | reverse complement strand
ATGTCCGTCATGGTCGGCATCGGTCGTGGCGCGCAGGCGGGCGTGCTCATTCGCAACGCCGAAGCCATGGAAGTCATGGAGAAAGTCACCACCGTCGTCGTGGACAAAACCGGCACGCTCACCGAAGGCAAGCCGCGCCTCACGCAAATCCTCCCGGTCAACGGCGTAACTGAAGATGAATTGCTGCTAATCGCCGCGTCGGTTGAACAGAACAGCGAACATCCGCTTGCCGCCGCGATTGTTCACGGCGCGAAAGAGCGCGGCGTGAAACTGGAAAGCGTGGCGGACTTCACTTCCATCACCGGCGGCGGAGTCGTCGGAAAGATAGGCGGACGTGAAATCGCCGTTGGCAAATTAAAGTTCCTGCAAGAGCGTGGGGTCGCGGACTTGGGAGCAATCGAATCCAAGGCAACCGCGTTGCAGGCGGAAGGACAGACGGCGATGTTCGTTGCCATCAATGGCAAGGCTGCCGGAATTATCACGGTGTCCGATCCCATCAAGGCATCCACGCCCGAAGCCATCGCGCAACTTCACAAGCTCGGTCTGAAAATCATCATGCTCACCGGCGACAACGAGCGCACTGCGAACGCCGTGGCCAAGAAACTCGGACTTGATCAAGTGGAAGCAGGCGTTGAACCGCAGCACAAACACGAGCGCATCCAGCAACTCCGGCAGCAGGGTCAAATCGTGGCGATGGCCGGTGATGGCATCAACGACGCGCCAGCACTGGCCGCCGCCAACGTCGGCATCGCCATGGGCACGGGCACGGACGTGGCGATGGAAAGCGCGGGAATTACGCTCGTGAAAGGCGACCTGCTTGGCATCGCCAAGGCCATAAACTTGAGCCGTTCGATGATGCGAAACATCCGGCAGAATCTTTTCTTCGCGTTCGCCTACAATGCGCTTGGAATTCCTATCGCGGCAGGATTGCTCTATCCATTCTTCGGCTGGCTCCTGAGTCCCGTCATCGCGGGCGCGGCCATGAGCTTGAGTTCCGTATCCGTCATTGGTAACGCCCTCCGGCTGCGAAAGGCGAAACTGTGAGCAAAGATTTAATCCCGAAGCATCCAGCGGTAATTTCTCCGGGCCGCTTGTGTATTTTGCCCAAATTGATAGCTTTGAAATGCCGGTGACGGAAATGATGGAAAATAATTTGCGGGGTTTCCGGTCCGGCGGGGTAAGTCAACTGTTCAAACGAACATAACAACCAAAAACATTTAGCCAAAAAAATATGAAAAAAACGATTCAATATGCCCTGCTTGCCGTCTGCGCCCTTGGCGTTGTGGCCCTGTCCACCAAACTCACGGCGGCTGACACCGCCATGCCGTCCTGTTGCAGCGGCATGGGCATGGCCATGATGAGTGACACCAACACCAGCGCCAACACCAATGGCGTGCCGGATTTGCTCACGACCTGCCCCGTCTCCGGCGAAAAACTCGGCGAGATGGGCAAGCCGCTGGTGTTCACCTACAAGGATCAGGAAGTGAAACTGTGCTGCAAATCCTGCAAAAAGGATTTCGACAAGGATCCGGAAAAATACATCAAGTTGATCCGCGCGGCGGACAAGAAATAACCGGCGACCGGCGCAACAATTTTGTGCCCGGCGCGCGGAAATCATTTTCCGCGCGCCGTTTTTTTGCAGCCATCCATGAAACGAATCCGCCAACTGATTTTGCCCGGCCTCGCCGTTGGGCTGCTTGCCGCCGGTTGTCGCGGACTGCCGGCGACCGGGGAAAAATCGGCACGGCGCGACTTGGCGGCGGTGGGCGGACAGCTTCAGACAAACCTTCCCGTTCTTTCCACCAACGCGACGTTGCGCGACTCCGTGTTGTTCGCGGTGCGGAATCATCCGCAGGTCATCGCTGCCTACGCCGACTGGGCGGCATCGGTTGAAAACATCACCTTCGCCCGGTCGCGCCCGGATCCGAAGCTGACGTTTCAGCTTTACGCCGCCGATGTCGTGTCGTCGCTGATGGCCGGCCTGATGACGGACATTCCCGGCCCCGGCAAGCGCGCCGCCCGTGCCGCCGCCGCCTCGGCGGAGAGTCGCGCAAAGTATTTTCAGTTTGAAACCGCCGCACTGCAAACCGCCTTCGCCGTGGAAAAAAGTTTTTATCCGCTCCACTTCCTCGATGCCAAGCTCCACGTGAACCGCCAGTCGCTTGCGCTGCTCGCCAGCCTTGAAACCTTGGCGCGGGCGCAGAACGAGGTCGGGCGGGCGACGTTGCAGGACGTCTTGAAGGCGCAGATTGAGCAGGAAAAACTTCAAACTGAAACGGCGAATCTCGAAGACTCGCGACACGTTTTGCTGGCGCAATTCAAGGCCGCACTTGGCCTGCACGCCGAACAATCCGACCCGCCGGTGCCGGCGGAAGCAGAATTTACGGAAATCAAAATGAGTGACGAGGAATTGTTCGCCACCGCGCTGAAACAGAATCCGCGCCTGAAAGGAATGGCGGCGGAAATCCGGGTGGCCGACGCCGCCATCCGCGTGGCGCGCAAAGAAAAAATTCCCGACTTTTCGGCTGGCGTCGAAGCGGATGTGAAAGCTTCGCCCACGGTTTTTAATCCGCAGTTCAGCATGACGCTGCCCATCTGGCGCGACAAAATCGCCGCTGAAATCGCCGCCGCCCAAGCCAGCAAACGCGCCGCCGAGGCGCGGCTTTCGGCGGAACAGATTGCGCTCGCAGTGGACTTCGCGGAGCAGACCTATCTCATCCGCGAGGCCGATCGCGAGCTGACGTTGCTGCGCGAACGCCTGCTGCCGCGCTCTCGTCAGTCGCTGGAAGTTTCCCGCGCGGCGTATCGTTCCGGTCAGGTGGATTTTCTGAACGTGATTGACGCCGAGCGCACGTTGCTGAATTTCCAGCTCGATGAAATCGCCGCGCAAACCCAGCGCGAAGTCGCGCGGGCGCAACTCACATTGCTTGTCGCCGGTGTGCCGCCGGAAAATGCGCCGCTGCTCAAAACTAAAAATTCCAAACCGGCCCGTTGATTTATGAATAAAATAATTTCCATTTTCATGGTGTTAGCAGCGGTGTTTTGGCTCGCAGCGGAGGCGCGGAGTGAGAAGGCCAAGACGCTTTACACCTGCGGCATGCACCCGCAGGTCATTCAGGATCATCCGGGCAACTGCCCGATCTGTGGCATGAAGCTCACGCCGATCCGCAAGCAGGCCGGTGATTCTCCAGCGGGTGAGCGCAAGCTCAAGTTTTACAAATCCACGATGACTCCAGGCGAAACCAGCCCGACGCCCGCCAAAGACAGCATGGGCATGGACATGGTGCCGGTTTACGAAGACGCGGACGGTGCGGCCAATTCTCCGGCCATTGCGGTGGACGCGGCGACGCAGCAGAACATGAATCTGCGCACGGCGGAAGTCCAACGCGGCCCGCTGCGCAAGACCATCCGCACCTTTGGCGCAATTGATTACAACGAGACAGCGCTGGCCGACGTGACGACGAAGTTCAAGGGCTGGATCGAGAAGTTGAACGTGGACGCCACCGGCCAGTTGGTGCATCGCGGCGAGCCGATGTTCGAAATTTATTCACCGGAGCTTTACAGCGCGGAGGTGGAATTTTTGCTGGCGCTCGAAGCCGGTTCCACCAACGACCCCGGCGAACTGGCGTTGCGCGAGACGGCGGCGAGCAAGTTGAAATTCTTCGACGTGCCGGCCGCCCAGATCGCGGAACTGGAAAAATCCCGCACGCCGCGCAAGGCGCTGCCGGTGGCCGCGCCGATGTCCGGTTTCGTGATCGAAAAAAATGTCGTGGCCGGCCAGATGGTGGACGCGGGCATGAAACTTTACCGGCTCGCCGACCTCGGCATCGTCTGGGTGATCGCACAGGTCTATGAACAAGACCTGGCGTATGTGCAACTGGGGCAGGAGGCGGTGGTGAAAGTCGCCTCGCTGCCGGATCGCGAGTTTCGCGGGCGGGTGACCTTCATTTATCCGAGCCTGGACGAGAAGACGCGGACGGCACGGGTGCGGTTGGAGTTTGAAAATCCGGGCTACTTTTTGAAGCCGGGCATGTTCGTCTCCGCGCAGATTCACGCGCAACTGGAAGATTCGGCGGTGCTGGTGCCGGAATCGGCGGTGCTGCGCAGCGGCTCAAGAAACACGGTGTTCGTGGCGTTGGACGGCGGCAAGTTCGAGGGGCGCGACGTGACGCTGGGCGTGGAGGCGGAGAACGACATGAACCAAGTCACCAGCGGCTTGAG
>DMQW01000267.1 GCA_003455565.1 Limisphaerales bacterium | reverse complement strand
CTCATGAACCAGCGGCTGGCGGATGCCGTGGATTTGCAAATGCAGATGAAGCAGGCGCATTGGAACGTGAAGGGGCCGAACTTTATCGGTCTGCACGAACTCTTTGACAAGGTGGACGAAGCCGTGGAGTCCTACGTGGACATGATTGCCGAACGCATCGTGCAACTGGGCGGCATCGCTGAAGGCACGGTGCGCGTGGCCGCGTCGCGCACACGGCTCCCCGAGTATCCGCTCGCGATTGCGGATGGCATGGCTCATGTCGAAGCCGTTGCCCGGGCGCTTTCCACCTTCGGACAAGCAGCCCGCGCCACGATTGAGGAAGCGAACGCCTTGGACGACGCCGACACGGCGGATCTGTTCACCGAGGTTTCGCGCGGCATAGATCAATGGCTGTGGTTTGTCGAAGCCCATTCCCAGGCAACAAAATAAAACATTACTTTCACCACCCAAACCGCGCCTGCCAAAAAATAAGGAACCACATGAAAACAAGACTCACCCTGCTCGTAATCAGCAGTTCACTGGTGCTGGCCGCGCCCGTATTGCTGGCGCAAAACACCAACACGAACACCAACACCAATTCCCTCCCGCTCACCCAAACCTTGAAATACCAGGTAGCGTTGGAAAATGACCGGTCTTTGGGCGAACGCTCGCTCCTGCCACCCGGTCTCAAGGAGAAGATGCAGCTTACCGACGCGCAGAGGGCCGACCTGAAGCCCATCGAGGACGACTTCGCCAACACGAGCCGGCAATATCAGACCGCCAACCAACCCCGGATTGATGCCGCTCAAGAGGCGAATCGCCGGGCGCGCGCATCGAAGGACACGGCCCAAATTCAGGCAGCGCGCAAACAGTTGCAAGCTGTCTGGGCCGGTCTCCAGCCAGACAGAGTGGCTGCCGTCACTAAAATCAAGCCGCTGCTGACGCCGGATCAACTCACGGTTTTGGAGGATGCGAAGAACCAATGGCACGAAAATCAAGCTGATGAAGCGAGTGATCCGTCGGCGAATTGAACCATGACCAGGCAACGAAATAAAAAACACAACTTCCACCACACAAACCAAACCAAGAAAATAATAAAATTATGAACACCCCCATCATCGCCCGAGACCTGACCAAAAAAGCCCCGCACAGTCCGCGCGAACGCATCGCCGGATTCGCGATCGCCAGCCGGGCTGTTGACAAATGCCGCGCCAGCCTGGCGGGAACGCTCGGCGAATATTATTACGATTCTTCGCTGGACAACCTGCTCTTCAGTTTCAAGGGCATCACCGGCGAGCAATTCAAAGCCGCCGTTCAAGCCTCGAAAAATTATGAAGACGTCGGCACCTGGTTGCAGGCGAACGGCACGAAGAAAACGCCGGCTGAAATCAAAACCTGGTCGGATGAAATGGAAGCCGGCAGCCCGATGAAAAATCCAGAAAAGCGCGCTCACTTCATTGAGAACTGTCACAAGTTCGGACTGAATCCGGAAACGAACACCACGTTCGACTGGCTCGAAGCGGACGACCGCGCGAGTTTCCGCCGCAAGTCCGTGTAACACTTTTTTGCTTTCCGCCAAACAACACCAAATCCCCAATTAACCAACGGAAGATAAAATTTATGAAAGCACCCAACACCAAACTCGCGAAAACACCTCAAACTCCGGTTTTCCAAAAAACACTCCACCAACTGCGGCCGAACCCCAAGGAGGCCACCCCAAGTCCAAAGTCTCAAAAGCGGGACAATACTTTCTCTCAATCCCGCGACACGCGCGAGGATCGCGGCTCGCGCCAGATGAAAACGTCGCATAACTCACAAACAATTCCGCACGGACGGTAATTATCAGCCCATGAAAACAAATCCACTGAAGGAAGGCTCCTTGACCGAGAATTCCGCCGGCCTTGGCACGGTGAGCCGCAAGATGGTGCGGGAGCGCGCGGTTGAACTGGCGGTCATCAACGGCCGTTCCGCGCGGGACGTGTCGAAATCCGATTGGGAACAGGCCAAACGGGAATTGACGGGTGAACCGGACATGGACCCGAAAGAGGCGATCCTCGAATCCGCCCCCGAATCCGAACGCTGGGATCCGGTGCCTGGCTCGACCGGACACAAAGTGCCAGTGGCTGCCAGCGAAGATGAGGATGACGAAGGGCGAAGCGATAATGAAAGGCTGGTCGAAGAAGGCATCGCCGGAGCGGAGCATGACCAAATGCGCCAAGCCACCAGAGCAGCCGAGAAAAGGGACCGACGCGAACCGTGAGTTTTCCGACCACACTAGAATCGACGGCGCAAGCGCTTTTGGCTTCGGGCAAAGGCCTTTTAGCTGCGGATGAGAGCTTCCCGACCATCGAGAAGCGATTCAAGGTGTTCGACATTTCGTCCACTGAGGAGAACCGCCGGGGCTATCGTGAGATGTTGTTCACGACTCCCGGCTTGAGCGAATTCATCAGCGGCGTGATTCTGTTCGACGAAACGATTCGCCAAAAGATTGGCGGCGCTTCGATACCGGAAGCTCTCGCTCGGCAAGGCATCATTCCGGGCATCAAGGTGGACCAGGGCACGATGGCGTTGCCCGGCTTCGCCGACGAAAAAATCACTCAGGGGCTTGATGGTCTTCGCGAACGGCTCATCGAGTATCGTGAACTCGGAGCGCGCTTCACCAAGTGGCGCGCGGTGATCACGATTGGCGGCCACATTCCAAGCCGCACCTGCATTGAAGCAAACGCCAATGCGTTGGCCCTTTTCGCCGCACTGAGCCAGGAAGCGGGATTGGTGCCGATTGTCGAACCGGAGGTGCTGATGAACGGCGAACACCCGATTGCGTGCTGCGAGGAAGTCACAACGGTCACGTTGAAGAGTGTGTTCGGCGCACTGGTTGAGCACCGCGTTGTGCTGGAGCAAATCCTCCTCAAGACGGGCATGATATTGTCTGGCGCGGAGTGTCCACAGCAAGCCGACGTTGCGGTGATGGCCGAGACGACCCGGCGCTGTTTGCGTCGCGCCGTGCCCGCCGCGGTGCCGGGAATCGTGTTTCTTTCGGGCGGGCAAAGCGACGAGGTTGCCACGCAGCGGTTGAACGCCATTTGCAGGGCGGGCGACGTTCCTTGGAAGTTGAGTTTCTCGTTCGGCCGCGCGCTCCAGGCGCCCGCGCTCAAAATCTGGAAAGGTTCTCGGGAAAACGTCATGGCTGCGCAAGCGGCACTTCACCATCGCGCGCAATGCAACAGTTCCGCCATTCAAGGCAAGTATTCTGCGATGATGGAAAGAGCGACCTTAGTCTGACCAGGCAAAACCATGGCAAATAAACAATACATTCTATTCGGGCTGGTGGCCTTGGTTTGCGCCGGCACAGTGCTGGGGCAGCAAAAATCGAGCTAACGCACCCGTCGTCCCGAAAGAGGAGTTCTCCGCCACGATGTCCCGCATGAAAACGGAGAAACCGACCGCGCTTGCTTCAGCCGCAAGTCCGGATAATACTTGACCACCTGTTGCCTTCCCATAAACTACAAACAAAATCATGAAGAAACATTTCCTCGCGCTCGTCATCGCGTTTTCCGCTTTGACCGGAGCCAGCACGGTTCAGGCGCAATCCATTTACGAACCGTATTCCATCACCACCCTGGCCGGTTTGGCCCTGAACTCTGGCAGCACCGATGACACGGGCAGCGTGGCCCGGTTTAACCAACCTTGGGGCCTGGCGGTGGACGGCGCGAATAATGTCTATGTGGCGGACACCCTCAACCATACCATCCGTAAAATCACTCCCGGTGGCGTCGTGACCACGCTGGCGGGTGCAGCCGGCTCACCGGGCTTCAACGATGGTGCGGCCAGCACTGCGCTATTTAGTCGCCCCACCGGCGTGGCGGTCAACAGCGCCGGCACGGTGGTCTATGTGGCCGATTACAACAACCAGCTCATCCGCCAAATTTCCGGCGGCGTCGTGACCACGCTGGCCGGTTCCGTCGGCGTCTCTGGCACCAACGATGGC
>DMQW01000282.1 GCA_003455565.1 Limisphaerales bacterium | reverse complement strand
ATCGCCTGCGCCGAGATTGCCCGCCGGAGCGACCACCACCGGGCCGGTTACGCTGCCGACACCAGCCAGCAGGCCGTTAGTTACGAGCGTCGTGCCGGTATAAGTATTGCCGTTGTCCAGATAAACCGCACCGGAACCTTGCTTGATCAGGCCACCGTTAAAGGCGTCGCCAGACTGCAATGCCTGGCTGCTGATGCTCACGCTGTAGCCATTGTCATCCAACACCAGGCCGTTGCTCATCACCATGCTGGAAACTTGCAGAAAGTCGGTGCTGTTGGTCACGGCTTGAAGCGTGCCGCCATTGAAATAGGCGATTGAGGTCGCCGGTGTATTGTTGGGCTGCACGACGCGGGCCTGCACCAGACCGCCGTTCAGATAAAGCGTGCCGCTGCCGGAAGCATTTTGACCGAGCCATAAGGCCTGACTGTTAAGCACCTGGCCGCCATTGACAATCAACGTCCCGGTGGCGCCCAGCGCGCCGACGACCAGGTTGTTGGCCGCGCCGAAGGCGGCGTTGGGACCGCCACCGTGAATGACGGTGCCGCTGTTGACAATGAGCGTGCCGTTCGCGTTGGTTGAATTGCCGACAATCAGAAGGTTGTTGCTGACGGCCAATGTCCCGCCGGCTACAACCATGGTGGCGGTGCTGCCGCTGCCGTTGGCGATCCACGTCTGTATTGTCGGAACGATCATCGAACCGCCGTTGGTGAGGATCGTGGTGCCCGCGTTGAACAGATTTTGTATGGTGAAGGCAGATCCGTTAGCAAGACGGTTGCTTCCGCTGACCACCCATGTCCCGGTGCCATTTTTCGTCAGTGCAATAGCACCGCCGCCATGGTCCTGAATCGAGCCGTTCCAAGTGCCGCCGCTGCTGGTGCCAACTGTCAAGACCAGATCCACGCCACTGTTGTTGTCCACAATGCCCGAGCCGGTCAGTTCGCCTGCCGTTTGATTGAAGCCAGCCAGTTCCAGCGTGCCGCTCGAATCAATGACCACATTGGCAGTTGGCGATATGGCAGACGCGCTGCCAACCTGCAATGTTCCGTTGCTGATGACCGTATTCCCGGCATAGCTGTCGTTGGTCAGGGCCAGGATGGCTGTGCCGCCGCCCAGCTTCTGGATGCCCGTCGGACCGGAAATAGTCCCGGTTCCACTGAAGGTGTAGTTTTTGCTGTTATTGCTGATCAGCAGGCTGGCCGGCCCGACGTTGGTATTCAGAATAACCGTGCCGCTGCCCAGGTCATTGAAAGTTACCAAATCGCCGGGGACGACTACTTGATGGTAGGACGTTGGTGTGGAACCGAGCAGCCAGTTGATCGTGGAGTTGATGTCCCACAGGTTGGTCTTCCCCGCAGCGCTGTTTGTCCCGGTCCAAACGATTCCCGGCCCGGTGCTGGTGATCACCGCATACAAAGTGGAATTCGCGGCATTGTTTGAAACGTATCCGGTGGCGCCTTGGGGCAAGGCAAGGTTCGTGCAATTCCCGGAACCGGTGGCACCAGTATATTTAATGAGCGCAATCGTGCCGACATTCTGAATGGGCAGGCTGATGGTATTCGTGCCGTTTAGCGTCAAGGTGCCGCAATTCACCAGCGCGACCGCTGGATTGTTGGCCAAAGTAGGAGCCAGTGCCAGAGTGGCGCCCGGCAAAGCCACCGCTCCGTTAATGGTCAAATTGCCGAGGCTCGCGGTCGCGCTGCCGACTTGATTAATCATAAATATCGCGTTGTTGCTGACTATCGTGCTGCCTTGAATGGTGGACGCCGTGGTCATTTGCACGGTGCCGGCATTGACAGCCACCGCGCCGGCATAAGTGCTGGCGCTGTTCAAGAACAACGTCCCGGCAGTGTTGGTGATTGGGCCGGTGAAGGTGTTCACACCGGTCAGCGTGAGCGTTCCGGAACCTCGCTTGGTCAGCCCGCCTCCGCCTCCGCCATCCAAAAGTGCCTGGCTGATCGTGGCGTTAATCGTGTTGCTAATGATCGCGCCGCCAGCAAGGACGTTGGCTTGCGAAAGTGCCGACACCCAGGGGGTAGCCGGATTCGTCGTCGTTAGAATGCCACCATTGAAGTTGAAGATGGCGTTAACGCTCGTGCTGGATACGACGTTAAGGGTCGAGAGTGTGCCGCCGTTCAGATTGTAAGTGCCGGATGAGCCTGCGATGCGCGCGATGTTGACGCCGCCAATGGCGATCACTGTGCCGCCGCTCTGATTGAAGGTGCCGGTGCCAGTCCCACCCACGCGGATACCGGAATTCGCAATCAATGTGCCGCCGCTCATGTTATAGACGCCGACGCCCGAGGCCGAGGTTCGTCCACCGATGGCAAATGCTCCGACGCCCGTGCTGATTTCGGTGATGGTCCCACCAGTCTGGTTCACCGTGCCACTGGCCGTTGAACCAGCAGCGTTGGCGGAGCCAATAAAGAAGGCGTTCATGGTCAGCGTCGCAGAATTGGTCACGTTCAACGTGCCAATGGAACTATCTATGTCGCCCACATTGAAATCGGATGTGGTTAAGAGTGAGCCTGTGCCTCTTAGGGTAAGAGTGGCCGCGTCGGTGCCGCTTTGGCCAACGTCGTCCCAAGTGGCATTCGTAATGGATCCGCCCGAATCAATGATGGTGAATCCGCCATGTAAGAACAAGTTGCCGGTGAACGTTTCCCTGGCCGTCAATATCAGCGTGCCATTATCCGACTTGTTGAAGCTGGCTCCTGCGCCGCTGATAACTCCCCCCAGACTCGCGGTGACGTTCGTGGCCACACCAATGGTTGAAGCAACCGGCATGGGGAACGCGCGGCTATTGGTGACTCCACCATTGATCTGCAAAGTGCCACCGTTGAGTGTCACCGCGCCGGAACTTGCTCCGAGCGCTGAATCATTGGTGACGATTATCGAACCGCTATCATTGATAAAAACGCCGCCCGTAAAGCTGTTGCTCGTCAGCAACGTCAGGGAACCGGTATTTGATTTTACAAGAGAAGTAATTCCTGTGATTCCTCCCGCCCCGCCAATGCTATATGGCAATGTGCTGTTCACGAGGACCGGAAAGGCATAAAACGTGGAGTTCAGGGTGATGTTGGTGGGCTGCGGACTACTGTTGGTCAAAGTGTCATCAAAAGTCACCCCATCGCCGGCAATCACGCTTCCGTTGGTATATTGCTGAAACACCGTGATCCCGCCCGCGATAGTATTCGTCCAGTTGGCGGTCGCGAGATCCCAAGAGGTGCCGTTCACTCCGTTCCAAGTCAGTTCGTTGGGAGTTGAAGTAATATTGACGTCAATCGAATGGTTTCCGGTATTGTTCACCAGTGTGGCGGCCACTCCTGGCGGCGGAGACAGGTGGAAATTCGCGATGCTCGCCAGCGTGCCGGTGGTGTATTTGATCAGGGTAAATGTGCCGGTCGTCAGGCCAGACCCGCTGATGTTGATTACGATGCTTGAACCCGGGGCGGAAATGCCGCCGGCAACATTGATGGCCGGGGCAGTTGGATTGGCGGTCAGCGAGCCGTAAATGAAATTGTTGGTAGCATTGTCTTGGAATGTCAGGCTCCCGGCAGCATTGATGCCATTGGCCGTGCTGTTGAGAGTGAGATTTAACGTCGTATTGGTTCCCACCACCAAATTATTAGCCGGCACTGAATTGCCGGAGGAAGCATCCACCGTCAACACGGCGCCGTTGCTGACGATCAAATTGCCGGCGCTCGATGGCACGCCAGCCACACTTGTCAAAGTTAATGTTCCGCCGGCCGCCACCGTGGCTCCACTGTAAAAGTAACCTCCAGACAATGTTTCCGTTCCAGCGCCAACCTTGGTCAAAGACAGGGTTCCGGAGGAATTCTGAATCGTTCCGCTGAAGGTCCCATTGTTACCATTGGCTCCGACGGTCAATGTCGGCGTGCCGCCCGCCACCGTGTCCACTGTTCCCGACCCGTTCAAGCCGTTGATGGTGGCGCTGTAGGTGTTCAAATCCAAGGTGGCATTGTCCGTCACATCGCCGGCAATCGTATTTCCCGGAATGGCGTTGGACACTCCCAGTTGCAAGACGCCTGCGGAAATGGTCGTGCCACCCGAGTAGTTATTATTGGCATTGCTCAAAACCAAAGTGCCCGCCCCAGTCGAGGTCAGAATGGAAACGGAATGGACGCCGTTAGTCAGGTCGGTGATTGGTTCGCCAATGATGGTCGTGGCCGAGGCATTGATCGTGCCGTTGGCGGCAAGAGTGATGCCGCCGTTGGAGTTGGTGAACGAGCAGCCCACGGTATCCCGCAATTGTCCACTCGCGAGAAAGGTGATCTGTCCCGCGTTGAAAGAAGAAGGATTTCCCGGCAAGCTGTTGACCGCATCCAACTCGAGACTCCATGCGCTGGTGCCGGCACCGGTGAGATACCAACTGCCCGTGAAACCGGAGTTGTCGGCGGTGTAAGAAACGTGATCATTGGCGTTATTTGCGAAATTGGTCAGAATCACATTGTCCCCGCCCAACAGTGGAACATCAATGACCCAGATGCACTGATCCGCTTGAATAATGGAACTGCCGGCTATGGTATAGTGATTCCCCGCAATGTGAATGAGTGCCCCAGCAGTGCCACCGCTGCGAATCATGGCGCCCGCGAGATTGGTAAGATTGTTAATGGTCAACGTTCGCACAGCGCCGACGCCCCCGGAGAATTTCTCCAACAGGCTGCCGTTGACGCCGCCAGATAAATTGGCGGTTCCCAAGGTCAAGGAAGCGCCGGCAAACGTATAGCTGGTCACGCCATCACCCGGCGACCGCATAAAAAATCCGGCGGTGTTGTAATCGTTGGCCGCGCTGGGGGCCGCACCGCCGACCCAGTGAAGGCCTGAATTGTAGGAACTGGTGTTAACCGCGTCATTCGCGTTCAGGTTGATAAGGGCCGCGTGAGAAACAGCCGCGCCGACAAGGAGCGTCAGGCATCCAAGCACAAGTTTTTTTGATGGAGTTTTCATAAAGGCACTATCTGGTGATGAATTAATGGTTTTAAGCGAGGCAATTTAACACATGTCGCAGACCGGCGCAATCCCCCAAATATGGGATGCTTTGAACCGTTCAAGCGTGAAATCTTCCGAGCCGCGCTTCTTGGCCACGCATCTGCTTCACTGCTTCAACGCATCACGTTTTTTTGCTGGTCATGTAGCGCGCCACGGCCTCGGCACGCGAGCGGACGCGCATTTTTTCGTAGATATGTTTGAGATGGCTGCCCACCGTCTCGGTTCCAATCGCAAGCTGGCTGGCGATTTCCTTGTTCGAGTAGCCCTTGGAAAGCAGAATCAAAACCTCCTCCTCCCGCGCGCTCAAGTGAACCTCCGGTTTCTGCTGCTTGCTCGCCCGGCGAAATGATTCCACCACGCGCCGCGCAATCTCACTCGTCATCGGCGCACCGCCACCCAGCACATCCAGCATCGCCGCCCGCAAATCCTCCGGCTTGGTGCGCTTGAGCAGGTAGCCGTCCGCGCCCGCCTCCAGCGCCATGAAAACCAGTTCGTCATCCTCCACCGCGGTCAGGATGAGGATCTGGATTTTCGGCAACTGCAATTTCAGCCGCGCCGTGCATTCGATGCCGGACATGCGCGGCAGAAAAATATCCATCAGCACCACGTCCGGGTTCAGCGCGGGAATCACGCGCACCGCCTCCTCGCCGGACGCGTAGGCCTGCACGCAGGAAAATCCCGCCAGCGAATCAATGAGCTTCACCCAGCTTTCGCGCACCCCGGGCTTGTCTTCCACGAGGACAACTTTGACTGGCGGCACCGACGCGGGGTTGGCAGGATTGGGCTTCATCCATTGCGCAAGTTTGCCTCCGCCGGACCGTTTCCGCCGGTTTTTGCGGTGGCCAGTTCATCCGGCAAACGCCGACGGCGCCACGACCGCCACACCCGGCGCGACGTGCGGTTCAGCGGCACGGTGAACACCACCAGGCAGCCGCTGCCCGGCTGGCTGGACAGCTCGCAGGCCCCGCTGATTTCGCTCATCCGCTGCGCCATGTTCGCCAGCCCGTTGCGTTCCGCGCTGGCCTGCGCGGGATTAAAACCCTTGCCGTTGTCCTCCACCGCCACGACCAGCTTGTGATCCTTGCGGTAGATCCGCAGGAACAGTTCGCCCGCCTCCGAATACTTTGCCGCGTTGTTCAACGCCTCTTTTACAGCCAGAAATAAATTCCTCCGCACCGGCAGGTCGAACGCCGTCGCTGGGATTTCCGGCTCCACGTCCAGCCGGCAGCGGATGGGCGTCGGGTTCAAAAAAATCTGCGCGTATTTGCAGACGTAGCTCACAAAATCGCGGAGCGTGTCGCGCCGGGAATTGACCGCCCACACCACTTCGTCCATCGCGTGGGAAAGCTCGCGCGCCTGCGCGCAGAGCTGGTTAAATTTTATTTGCGCCGGCGAGTCCGCCGGTTCCTCGCGTTGTGCCACCTCGCCGAGCAGCACCAGTTGCGTGAGCTGCGCGCCGAGGTCGTCTTGGATGTCCCGCGCAATGCGGGCGCGCTCGACCTGCAGAAAATCCTGCGCCGCCGACTGCGCCGTCAGTTGCGTCATCAGCCAGACGGAAAACAGCAGCGCCAGCAGGCAGACCGTCACCAGCACCAGTTGGAACCAGCCGGCCTGCCAGAAATGCACGATAACCGGGCGCAGCGGCAGCCCGACGGTGAAACCAACCGGCCAGTTTTCCCATGGGTGATGATGCATGGAGCCGATGACAATGGCGCGATGCCAATCCGGCAACGGGGTTTTTCGGCTGGCCCAATGGCGCAGCGGGTTGGGCACCACGCTCCAGGTGTCGTCGGAAAGAACTTCCACCACGCGCTGATCCGCCAGTTGGATTTCCAGGCCGAAAATCAGCCCGCCCTCCAGCCGGTCATTGAATCCCTCGACCGCAACGGTATGCCGCCCTGGGGCCAACAATTGTGTCACGTCATATTCCGTCACCGTCCGCCAGTCGCTGCCGCGCCCGATTTCCTGGCCATCCAGAAAAAGCGTGTAACCATTGTCCACCGTGATGAGCAGCGTGGCATGGGAAATTTTTGCGCCAGCGGGAATTTCAAAAGCTTTCCAGAGCCGGCACGTCTGCTTGTCAAACGTGTTCGTGTCCCAAATCCATTTGCCGAGATGGTTGGTCGCCTCCAGCAACCAGTCCACCGCCGCGTTCGCACCCGGCTCATCGGCAAAAAGTCTGACGGGAGACAGAAGAACCAGCGACAGTAAAACCAAGCCGCCCCACTTGAATCCCCATCGCAGGAAAAAATTGAAAAAAGATTTTTGTTCCCGTCGCAGCATCAACCGTGATTCTGGCTGGAATCAAAAAAAATTCAAGACTCCAGGCAAACTCGCAATCACGACCAGTTCAAACCACTTCGCGATACACATCCGGATGCGGACGCGAAATCACCACGGCGTTCACCAGCACGCCGGCTTCGGCCAGCACCGCGCGGCCAGCGGCAACGCCCGCTTGCACGGAGGCCACGTCGCCGGTCATGGAGCAAAACGCTTTGCCGCCCATCGCCATCGCGAGCCGGACTTCGAGCAGTTGCACGTCGGAAGATTTCGCCACCGCATCAGCGGCCTGGATGAGCGTGGCGACGTTGAAGGATTCGATGATGCCAAGCGCGCCGTTCGTCTCCGCCGGTTGCGTGCGGCCAAGCGCGACGAACACGTCGGGATGAATATTGGCGATGACAAAATTATCAATGAGACAGCCGCCCGCCGCCGCCATGCCCGCTTCCACGGCGGAAGTGACCGACGCAGTTTCGCCGCCAATAAGCACCATGTATTTGCCGGAGCAGATCGAGCGCGACAAAATCAGGCGCACGTTGCCCGCTTTCAACATCGTGTCCGCCACCTCAAAACCGGCGGCGATGCTCGAAAGTTCAATCAAACCAACAGATTTTTCGGCCATAAAATTATTTCTCCAAAATGATTTGTGATTCAGTGAGTCCGCGCACGACGCCCGTCATTGGCGCGTGCAGAATTGCCCCAAGCGCATTCGGCGCGGGTTCGCCGATGATTTGTCCGGCACTCACGCGGTCGCCGTTTTTCACCTTGGAAATACAAGGTGTTCCGGCGCTTTGCTTGAGCGACAAGATGAGGCGACTCGATGAAATTTCTTTTTCCACGAGTGGTGCGGGCAAATCGTAATCGAGGACGTGCAGTTTTTTTGCGAGCGTCTTGATCGGCACGCGGCGACCGTCGGCCATCGCGTGCGGCGTCGGATTCATCGGGCCAGTCCACTTCATTTGCTTGGCGCGCATCACGGCCTTCGCGTCGTCGCAGGCTTCTTTCGGAAACAATTCTTCCGGGCACGCATACAAAGTGCAGAGTCCGCACGAACAGCACATCGCCGCCCACTGGTTAAAATAATCTTCACCCGTGCCGGTGAAGGCGAGCGTGCGCATGACCTGATGCGGCTCGACCGCGTAACCAAGCAAAAATCGCGGACAAAACTCGGTGCAGTAACGGCATTGGTCGCACGCGGATTTTCCAATCTTCGCCTGATCTTTGCCCGGCTTGAGTTTGCGTTCGATGACGTGATGCGTGCGCGGCAAAATCACGACGCCAGTGGAAGTTTTCGTGACGGGCGTGTCGAGATTGTCGGTGTGCGTGCCCATCATCAGGCCACCGATAACCAGCACCGGATCGTCGGTCGTGAGTCCGCCTGCGTATTCGATGCACTCGCGAAAAGTAATTCCAATCGGCACTTTCATCGTCGCGGGCGATTTCACCGCGCCAGCGATGGTGAGCATTTTATGCGTGAGCGGTCTGCCGTCGTTCGCGGCGGCGATGTTGACAAATGTTTCGACGTTGTTGACGACGACGCCGACGGCGATGGGAATGCCGCCCGGCGGAATCAATTTGCCCGTGACGTTATAAACCAAATCATATTCGTCGCCCGCCGGATAATAATCACCAAGCAACTGGACGCGGACGTTCGTGCCTTTGCTCGCAGCCGTGACGGCTTCGACCGCGTGTTTCTTTTTTCCTTTGATGCCGACGACGCCTTCACGCGCGCCGACGGCTTCCATCGCGAGCTGGATTCCGCGCACGAGTTCGGCGGCACTTTCTTCCATGATGACGGCGTCTTTGTGCAACAGCGGTTCGCACTCCGCGCCATTGGCAATGACGGTTTCGGCCTTGGCGTTGAGCTTGACGTGCGTGGGAAATCCGCCGCCGCCCGCGCCAACGACGCCCGCCTGCCGAACTTTTTCTGCCAGATTCATTTTGGATTTTCGTTAAATTTTTAACCGTAGCAGCGGACGTGAGTCCGCTCTAACTGAACTGAATAATGAGCCGACTCACGCCGGCTGTTACAAAATTTCATAAAGTTAATGCGCCACCGCGCCATTTTCCGGCGCAACCGGCGCGACGATGACTTCGACTCCGTGCGCGCGCAGCGACGCGACCAGCTCATGCGGCGCGCGGCTGTCGGTGACAATCGTGTCCACCATGTCGAGGCCGCACAACGGCGAAACGGATTGCCGTCCGAACTTCGAATGGTCGAGGCAAAAAATAATTTTCTGCGCGGCCTTCAACATCGCGCGCTGGATATCAATCAGCAGCGCGTGCGAATTCGTCACACCTTCGAGCGTGATGCCGCCGGCGCTCATGATCGCCACGTCGGCGCGCATTTTGGAAAACGCCCCGACCGTCATCGGCCCGACCAAAACGCCGAGGCGCGGATAAATCACGCCGCCCGCGAGAATGACTTCCACTTTGTTCGCCGACGCAAACAGATTCGCCACCGGCAAAGAGTTCGTCACAATCTGCGGCGCTTTTTCTTCGAGATGCCGCGCGACGTGATAAACCGTCGTGCCCGCATCGAGAATCACACTTTGATTTCCGCCGATGAGTTCCGCGCACGCTTTGCCGATGGCTTCCTTCTCGGAAAGCTGATGCGCATCGCGCGACGAGAACGCAAATTCATCCGACTTCGGCGTGATGATTCGCGCGCCACCGTGCGTGCGCCGCAAACTTCCACCCGCTTCCAACACCGTCAAATCGCGGCGAACCGTGGAAACGGACGCTTCCACGTGCTGGGATAATTCTTCCAACGACGCGAATTCCACGCGCTGAAGGTAAGTTTCAATGCGGTGTTTACGCTCTTCTGCGGTCATGTCTCCATGAATTTGATAGATTTTGGAATTATTTGCAAGATAAATATTGACTTTAATCCAGAACTTGTCAAAGTAAGTCAAAATTTATGTCCGCTGTTGCCGCATCAGCACCACATCGCGCCGTTATCGAACACATGGTCCGACAGGCGGTTTACGCCAAGCTTGGCAAGCCCCTGCCGCGCACGGCCAGCGGGCAAAGTCCGCTCGTCGTCAACGTCAGTGCGCGGCATTGCCACCTCACGCCGGAAGCGGTGGAAATTCTTTTTGGCAAAGGTCGCCAGTTGAGCGCGCACAAGGCGCTTTACATGGATGGACAATTTGCCGCGAAGGAAACGGTCACGCTCATCGGCCCGCGCAGCCGCGTGATTTCTAATTTGCGAATCCTCGGCCCGTGCCGGAGTTTGAATCAAGTCGAGCTGGCCTACACGGATTCCATTGCGCTCGGTTTCGACATTCCGTTGCGTGCGTCCGGCGACATCAAGGACACGCCGGGTTGCATGTTGATGGGCCCGGCGGGTTTTTTTGAAATGCCGCAAGGTGTGATCCGCGCCAAGCGTCATGCGCACATGCACCCGACGGATGCCGATTTTTACGGCATCAAAGCCGGCGACCACATGAAGTTAAAAATCGGCGGCCCGTGCGCCATCACGCTCGACCAGATGCTGGTCCGCGTGGATCCGGGTTTCAAACTGGAGGTTCACATTGACACCGATGAAGGCAATGCCTGCAATCTCCAGCCCAACACGCCGGTCGAACTGATTAAATGAACATCCAATATCCAACATCCAATGCCCAACATCGAATCGCGCGAAGTGAGCGCGTGACGTTGATTTCTTTCATTGGATATTCGATGTTGGATGTTCGATGTTTTCTTTCGGTTTTTTCCAGCAACTCTAAACCAACAACCAAAATAAATTATGAACGAAGCAATAGGAATGATTGAAACCAAGGGCTACGTCGGCAGCGTGGAAGCCAGCGACGCCATGGTTAAAGCAGCCAACGTCACGTTGGTCAAAACCATCGCCATCGGCGGCGGACTGATCACCGTCCTCGCTCAGGGCGACATCGGCAGCATCAAAGCTGCCGTGGACGCCGGATCCAAAGCCGCCGCGAAAGTCGGCGAACTGGTCAGCTCACACGTCATCGCGCGTCCGCACGATGATTTGCTCGCAGCCTTCCTCGGCAACAGCGTCGCCAAGAAATAATTTCACCAACCATCAACTCTCAACCATCAATAAATTTATGGCACAACAAGCAGTTGGAATGATCGAATGCAAAGGTTTCTGCGCCGCCGTTGAATCCGCCGACGCCGCCCTCAAGTCGGCGAATGTCACCATCACCTGTCTCTTATA
>DMQW01000076.1 GCA_003455565.1 Limisphaerales bacterium | reverse complement strand
TGGCACAAGGAACGATACACACACCAGATGTGGCTGGACGGAATTTACATGGCATCGCCATTTTACGCCGAGTGCGCAAAACTTTTTGGCGAGCCGGAAGCTTCCTTCGACGACATTGCAAAACAATTTCATTTGATTGACGAGCATACTTACGACGCGAAAACGGGGCTGAATTATCATGGTTGGGATGCGGCGAAAATCCAGCCGTGGGCGAATCCGGCGACCGGCTGCTCCTCAAATTTCTGGGGCCGCGCGCTGGGCTGGTATGCGATGGCGCTGGTGGACACGCTGGATTATTTCCCGACGAACCATCCCGCGCGTCCGCAAATCATCGCCACGTTGAAAAAACTTTCCGCCGGCGTGGTGAAATTTCAGGACGCGAAAACCGGCCTCTGGTGGCAGGTGATGGATCAAGGCGGCCGCCAAGGAAATTATCTGGAGGCCACGGCTTCGGCGATGTTCGTCTATGCACTGGCGAAAGGTGCGAATCACGGCTACCTGTCGCGTGATTATGTTCCGGCGATTGAGAAAGGTTATGCTAGCATCATCAATAATCTCATCAAGCCCGCCGGCGATAAAAGCTGGTCGCTGACGAAATGTTGTTCTGTCGCCGGACTCGGCGGTTCGCCAAGCAACGGCAAGATGCGCGACGGCAGCTTCAATTATTACATCAGCGAACCGATTGTGACCAATGACCTCAAGGGCGTCGGGCCGTTCATCCTCGCCGGGATTGAGATGCAGCAATTGACTGGAACAAAGGTTCAGTAACCATTTATCTCTTCGACAACTAAAATCGCATCTGTTATTCGATTAAACATTCACCATGAAAAATCAACTCACGCGCGCCGGCGGCTTCATCGCGGCAATTCTGCTTTCGACCATCTTCCCACTGCCCGCCCAGGTTGCCAGCGGCGGCGGTAGCGGCACGCCCAACCTGGTTACGCTCACGACGAGCCTTCCGTCCGACATCAAACCGATGCCCGTCCTCAACGCGATGCAGCGCGTTGCGGACTGGCAACTGGCGAATCCCGCGCGTCCCGCGCCGACCGGCTGGATCCAGGCGGCGGGCGAGGCGGGCTTCATGGCGCTGGCGGGAATTTCCGGTGATGCGAAATACCGCGATGCGATGCGCGCAATGGGCGAGACGAACGATTGGAAAACCGGCGCGCGGCTTTACGATGCGGACGACCACTGCGTCGGGCAGACCTACGCGGAACTTTATCTGCTCTATCGCGAGCCGAAAATGATCGCGCCAATGCGCGAAAAATTTGACGCAATCCTTGCCAAACCGTCCGAGGTGCAGAGCCTTGAATTCACGGTGCCGCAGAGCAAGGCGCGCGAAAACTGGTCGTGGTGTGATTCGCTGTTCATGGGGCCGCCGACGTGGGTGCGGCTTTATGCGGCTACTGATGATTCGCGCTATCTCGATTTCGCCGTGAAAAATTGGTGGCGCACGACAGATTATCTTTATGACAAAGACGAGCATCTCTATTTCCGCGACAGCACTTACTTCAAGAAGACCGAGGCCAATGGCAAGAAAGTTTTCTGGGGTCGCGGCAACGGCTGGGTGATGGGCGGCTTGGTCCGCGTGCTGCAATACCTGCCGGTGAATCATCCCGACCGTCCGCGTTTTGAAAAACTGTTCAAGGAGATGTCGGAAAAAATTCTGACGTGCCAGCAGCCGGACGGACTCTGGCGCGCGAGCCTGCTCGACCCGGCGAGCTTTCCGCTCAAGGAAACCAGCGGCTCTGGATTTTTTACTTATGCGTTTGCGTGGGGCGTGAATCAAGGTTTGCTCGACCGCGCGAAGTTTGAACCGGCCGTTCGCAAGGCGTGGACGGCGCTCGTCGGCTGCGTGGAAGCCGACGGCAAACTGACGCACGTCCAGCCGGTCGGCAGTGATCCGAAAAAATTCGCGGATGATTCAACCGAGCCTTACGGCACCGGCGCATTTTTGCTCGCGGGCAGTGAAGTTTATCGGATGGCGGTTTTGGAAAATGCAAAACCAGTGATTGAATATTTTCACACAGTTCCGGCATTAACTTCGCCGTCACTGTCAAGCAAAGCAGCTACGCAAGATATTTTCCAACGCACGATTAAAGTTAAAATAACAAATCCGTCTGCGTTCCGCCGTGATTGCGAAACAGTTGAGTTGAATCGTTACGATAACAACCATCCGCAGCATCTCGGTGGCATACTCTTTCTGCCAAATCTGTCCATGAAACTGGATGATCCGAATGCTAAAATTGCAATCATGGACGGAGTGTCTTCGCGCATTTTGGATTTCCAAGTTTATTCTGATTCGGATTGCACAAATTGTTTGCCGTCTGCGAAATTACTTTTCCAAGTTGACCTTGCGCCGGGCGAGACGCGGACGTTTTACATTTTGGACGCTTCGGCTCTGGCCGCCGTGCCGCCGCCCATCGTGAAGACGTTTGCGCGTTATGTGCCGGAACGCTTCGACGATTTTGCGTGGGAGAGCGACCGCATCGCGCACCGCGCCTACGGCATCCCGCTCATCAAGGCCGAAGGCACGATCAGCAGCGCGCCGGATGTGTGGATCAAAAAGGATCGCGGCCTCATCGTGGACATCATGTATGCCACGAAACATTATCACGAGGACAACGGCTCGTTCATGGACGACTACCGCGTTGGTCGCAGCCGCGGCTGCGGCGGCGTGGGCATCTGGGACGGGACGAAACTTTACACTTCAAGCAACTGGAAAACACAACGGCTCATCACCAGCGGCCCGATCCGTTCGGAATTTGAGCTGACCTACGACGCTTGGGACGCAGGCAATGGGCGGATGGTTTCCGAGACGAACCGTTACAGCATTGACGCCGGTTCGTGGTTCACCAAGGCGCAAAGCACGTTTGCAAGCGACGACAAATCCCCGCTAACCATCGGCGTGGGCCTGGCCGAGCGCGCGTGTCCGACCAATCGTGAGGAGTCCATCGCGCACGATTTAAGCGAAGGCTGGCTGGCCTACTGGCAGCCGGAGGATCAGCCGAAAGGCATCATCGGCGACGCGATTGTTTTGGCAAAGGGCAGCGTGAAGGAATTCACAAACGACGATTCGGAAATGCCCGATTCAAAAAAACACGCTGCGGTGCCTCAGCCAACGCACGAGGGTTATCCGCCGATTCGCAATCAGCTCGCCATCACCAAAGCCGAAGTCGGCCAGCCGCTGACTTATTACTTCGGCGCGTGCTGGGATCGCAGCGGTGATTTTACGAACCATGTGCAATGGGAAAACTACGTCAAGCGCTTCGCCGAACGCCGCGACCAGCCGCTGCAGGTGACGGTGGGGAATTAAAATGGGGGCGCAGCCGCCTCGGCTGCATCGGTCAGCGCCCTCGCTGACCGATTGGGGAAATGTGTTCGACGAGGCGTCGAACACGGCACGCGAGGCGCGTGCGCTCCCCAAATTATTTTGATTGCTGCGCGATAATCTTCATCGCTTCCGCCGTGAGCGCGGTGATTTT
>DMQW01000014.1 GCA_003455565.1 Limisphaerales bacterium | reverse complement strand
CACACTTCTCGGATGAACCGAATTTCTCCAGATACAGTCCAGCAAACAACGCGAACGCTTTGATGGATTGGATGAATCTTTCGAGGCGTTTCATAGGGTGAGTTTATCAGGAGCCACGCCTTCGCGTAAAGCTCGTTTCCCTTTTCGGCAAACTCTTTGGACTTTTCTTCCATCCCCTTTTTCAACGCTTCTTCCTCGGCGATGCCTTGCTCCGCCGACGGCTTGCGTCTGGTTTATATAGTGAACCGGGGCGCAAATCACGGCGCGGAAGAGCGCGAAGTCGCAAGCGTGGACGCAAAAAATTCGACGGTTTATCTGCGCGTCAGCGTCGGCACAGGTGCGACGTGCCGGTTCGCTTACAGTTTCGACAATCAGACTTTCACGTCCATCGGTGAACCATTCAGAGCGTCCGGCGATCGCTGGATTGGCGCAAAGGTGGGCATCATCGCCAGCGCTCCTTCAATGGCAACTAAAACCGGATACGCTGATTTCGACTGGTTTCACGTCACAAAAACAATACCCTGAATCAACCATGAACTCATCAGTCATCCGATCATTCATCACTCAAGCCGCGCTCGCCGGCAGTCTGGTTTTCACAGCGCGCGCCGCTGATCCCGCCTATTGGTCATGGGCGCAAACACCGCCGATGGGCTGGAACTCTTGGGATTGCTACGGTGCGGGCGTTTGGCAGGAAGACGCGCTCGCCAATGCCGACTATATGGCGAAGAATCTAAAATCGCACGGCTGGAATCTCATCACGATTGACATCCAATGGTATGAGCCGCTCGCCCACACCACGGAATATCGCAAGGGCGCGATTCTTGAAATGGACGCCAATGGCCGCCTGCTGCCCGCGCCCAATCGTTTTCCGCTGACCAAGGATTCCCGTTCGTTCAAACCCATCGCCGACTATCTGCACGCCAAAGGTTTGAAGTTTGGGTTGCACTTGATGCGCGGCATCCCGCGTCAGGCGGTGGATCGTGACAACTCGCCAATTCTCGGAACGGAATATCACGCCAGGGACATCGCCGACACGAACAGCAAATGTTTTTGGAACACCGACATGTATGGCGTGGACATGTCGAAGCCGGGCGCGCAGGAATATTACGATTCCGTCTTCGCCCTGATGGCCTCGTGGGGGCTGGACTTCGTGAAGGTGGACGATCTTTCCAGGCCGTATCACAAGGCGGAAATCGAAGCGATCCGCAAGGCGATTGACAAGACCGGGCGGGCAATCGTCCTCTCGACCTCGCCGGGCGCCACGCCGCTCAACGAGGGTGAACATGTCGAAGCGAACGCCAACATGTGGCGGATCAGCGACGACTTTTGGGACGGCTGGCGGCAGCTCCACGAACAATTCGCGCGGCTCAACAACTGGACGCCGTTTCGCGGCCCCGGACACTGGCCGGATGCGGACATGATTCCCTTCGGCAACATCCGCGCGTGGACGACCAACGGCTGGACCAAGTTCATCAAGGACGAGCATTACACCCTGATGACGCTCTGGTCCATCGCCCGCTCGCCGCTCATCCTCGGCGGCAATCTTCCGAAGAATGACGAGTTCACTTTGTCACTGTTGACCAATGATGAAGTGATCGCCGTCAACCAAAACTCCGCGAACAACCACCAGCTTTTCAACACCAATAATCAAATCGCGTGGGTCGCGGATGTGCCCGGTTCCGAGGACAAATATCTCGCGATCTTCAATACTTCGCCGCCACCACCGCCCGGTAGTGGCCGTCGTCGCGGCCCACCGCCCGGCGTTTCCACGAATGCGCCGGCTGTGTCCACCAACGCCGTCGCCACCGCGCCAGTCGTTGCGCCGTTGACAAATAATCTCGCAGCAACCATGCCCGCCGCCATTTCCGTTTCGCTGGCCGACCTCGGCATCAGTGGTCCGGCGAAAGTGCGCGATCTCTGGACGCACAAAGAACTTGGTGACGTCACCGGTGTATTCACGCCGGTCATCAACTCGCACGGTGCGGGACTTTATCGTGTGACGCCCGCTAAATGAAATTCACGTTCCCCCGGGTTGGTTGCGCCTGCATTTTTTTGCTGGCGGCCTTTCTCGTGCCGGCGTTCGCACAACCTTACTACGTCGCGCCCGGCGGCAATGACGCGAATCCCGGCACGCTGGAAAAACCGTTCGCCAGTCTTCAACGCGCGCAATCGGCGGTGCGGCAAAAACCCGGCGCGGTGTTTCTGCGTGGCGGCACTTATTATCTGCCGGAGACGCTGGTCTTCACGGCGAAAGATTCCGGGACGAAGGACGTTCCCGCCATTTTCCAGGCTTACCAAAACGAGCAGCCCGTCATCAGTGGCGGCGTCAAACTGGAAAAACTCGACTGGCAGCCTTACCGTGACGGAATCTTTCAGGCGAAAGTGCCGGCGGATTTGCGCACCGAGGAAATTTTTGTGAACGGCGAGCGGCAGATTCTGGCGCGCTACCCAAACTTCAATCCATCGGCGCAATACTTCGACGGCTTTGCCGCCGACGCGATTTCCACAAATCACGTCGCGCGCTGGGCGGATCCGACGGGCGGATATTTTCACGCGATGCATCCGTCGCTCTGGGGTGATTTCACCTGGCGCATCACCGGCAAGGACGCACAAGGCGGCGTGACGCGCGAGGGCGGCTGGCAGAACAATCGCGGCGGCGCCGTGCATCGGACGATCCGGTTCGTGGAAAATATTTTCGAGGAACTGGACTCGCCCGGCGAATGGTTTCTCAACGACAAAACGCACACGCTCTATTTTTATCCGCCCGCCGGGCTTGATTTGGCCAGCGCCACGGTGGAAGCCACAAGGCTCCGCAGCCTGGTCGAGTTTCGCGGCAGCCAGGAGAAGCCTGTGCGCTCCGTTATTCTCCGGGGCCTGACTTTTTGTCATGCGGCACGCACGGTGATGGACACCAAGGAACCGCTCCTGCGCACGGACTGGGCAATCTACCGTGGCGGGGCGGTGTTCTTCGAGGGCACTGAAGACTGTGCGCTGGAGGATTGTTTTCTGGACCAGGTTGGTGGCAACGCCGTTTTCGTGAACCATTACAACCGCCGAGTCACGATACGCGACTGCCAGATTGCCAAAGCTGGGGCGAGTGGTATCTCCTTTGTCGGAGACCCTCAGGCAGCACGCAACCCTTTGTTCAACTACAACCAGGTGAACAAGCTCGAAGACATTGACCGCACGCCCGGCCCGAAAAGCGATAATTATCCGGCGGACTGTCTCGTGGATGACTGCCTGATTTACCTGACCGGGCGCGTGGAAAAACAAACGGCCGGCGTGGAGATTGACCTCGCCCAAAGTATTACCGTCCGGCACTGCTCGATTTACGACATGCCGCGCGCGGGCATCAACATCGGCGACGGCTGCTGGGGCGGAGACGTCATTGAGTATTGCGACATCTTTGACACGGTCAAGGAAACCGGCGACCACGGCTCGTTCAATTCCTGGGGCCGCGACCGTTACTGGCTGCCGAAAATCAACGAGGGCA
>DMQW01000013.1 GCA_003455565.1 Limisphaerales bacterium | reverse complement strand
TCGGTGAGCCACGGCGAATCGTTGGTTTGCGCGCCGGGCCAACGCTTTTCCACTTCCGCCGCAAAGAGCCGCGCCACGCGATAGTTGCCGGCAAAATTCAAGTGAACGTGGTCGTAAAACAAATTCTCATCGCCGAGGCGCGCCAGTTCCTCGTCGGCATCAATCGCGCGAACTTCCTTGGCCTTGGCCGTTTGACGGATGATTTCGTTGATGCGCGAGTCGGCGCGAAAGCGAAGCGTGTCCAAATCGCGCGCGAGCCGGAAGTCGCTTTCCGCCGCCGCGTCCTGCTTCAATTCCATTTCGCAGCGGGCGCGCTGGAACGCGAGTTCCGCGAAGCCGTCATCAATTTCCGCGGCCTTGCGGAAATCGCCGAGCGCTTCGGCAAAATTCCCCGCCACCTGCGCCTGCGTTCCGGCGGAAAAGAAATTCTGCCACTCCGCCAATTGTTCCGGCCGCAAATCCGGGCGATGCACCGACGCGAGCGGCGGAAAATTGCGCAGGTTGACGGGCATGGTGGCCAGCAGCACCATCGCGCCCGACCGCCGTCCAAAATCGGCGATGTCGCCCAGGTTGGCGGCGAAGCTGGCATAGACTCGCTTCAGCCGCGGATCGTCGCGCGTCAATTGCGATTTGAGAAAAAACTCCAGCCCTTCCCACTGTTTCGGCTCATTCGCGCCACGGGTGATTTGCGCGAGCCACTGGCCAACGCGCGTGGTTTTCAACGCCAGAACGAAGCGCACCATAGTCAGGTTTGGCACCTGGCTGCCAAAGACCGTGCCGGCGCCGAACGGGCCGATGACTTCGTTGTTGCCGGCATAGATGAGCCAGTAATCGCCCTCGCGTGGCACGCAATCGCGCGCAATCAAGCGGACAACGTGCGAATTGATGGCCGTCATCGCGGTGTTGACGACTTCAATTTTTTGATCCAGGTGGCGCGTCTGGAGCAGCCGCTCAAGCTGGCGCGCGAAGCCATAGGCCGGTTCCGGGTCGCCCATGGCTGCGGATTCGCCAAGCACAAAAATGCGGATGGTGTCCTGCGGCTTTCGTGCGGCCAGATACAACGGTTGCGGCGTGCGGGCGACGACGGGCGGGAAAAACCGCCAGCCAAACCAGGAATTGTCCGTGAGCATGGCGCGGCCCTGGTCGTTCGCCGGGAGGAAAAATGCTGTGGGATGGCCGTAACCGGCCAAGCGGAGCGTCAGTTCCACCAAACCCAAGGCGAGCAGCGGCAGGAGCAGGGCGAGTAGGCGGAAACGCCAGAGGCGGCGGGCCGCCGCCGCACTGCTAGGCTTTGGCGCGCCGCGCGGCGCGACGGGAACGCCCGCTGCGGCCCGGACCTTTGGTTGCTTCGTGGTGTTGTGCTTGCGTTTCACAATGATTGCGGATGCGGAAGGACCGCAAGTTCAGTGGCCGCGTCTGCCGTCGCCGCCAGCCAGCACGCTGCCAGCCCGATAACAATGATGGATTTCATAAACTGGCAAGTGGTGTTGTTCTAATTTCTGGAACTGCTCGCATGCGGTTGTAGCCGCATGCTGGACGCAAGACACGCGATTCCTCAAGATGAAAAAAGGCCATTTCATGATTGCAGCGCGTTCTGTTCTTGGAGTTCTACGGGCTGCTCTCATAGAAACTCAATCTCACGCTTCCCCCTCCGACGGCGTGGCTCGAACTCAAATAAGTGCCTTTGTTCAACCACGCAGGCTTGCTGTCCACCCGCACCTCAAAGGTTGGCACCAACGATGCAACTGGCCCGGCGTTCCGCACGATAATCACGTCCCCTTCTTCTGTTTGCCAGAGATATCTTGCGTCAAACGTCATAGGGTTGGCCAGACTCTGATAATCCGCGCCGCCCGCCAGAATTCTCCCCGTGATCTTCCCGCTTAGATTCCCTCCGGTAATCGGGATAACGTTCCGTCCGCCGTTCTTCGTTGCTCCCACTGACTGACTTGCCCCAAAGTGACATGCTCAGTAATCAGTCGAGTGCCCCGTTTCTCCCCTGCCGCCACTCTGTAGTAGTCCCACGGTTGATCCGGCATATCCGCCGGTTTGACCACGCGGACGGAATTTGTTCGATCCGCCGCAGTGGCAATGTTCGACACGTCAAACACACTCAACTTCATCGTCCCAGCCGCCAGATTCACCTCCCGCCTGCCCGCATAGTTTCCCACGTTGAGCCAGTCGAGGCTGCTCGCGCTCGGGACCTCAAAAGCGGGGACCATTCGCACGTCGCTGCGATCCGCCGCTGTGCCTGCGGTCCTCAAATAGATGTATTTTCCATCACCCGTCTTCAGCACGAGAACCTGCTCAACTTCGATCGTTCCGTTGGAGAAGCTCAACTCAAAGTCCAACCCGCCAGACATCACCGAGCCGTTGATCTTTTCGCCCGTCACGGTTCCACTTTGAACGACATAGACCTTTCTCTGCCCATACGGTGTCCTCCCCACGTCGTAAACCTGATCCAGCTTCATTGCAGCTACGAATACCGGAACGCCGCGCTCCGGCACCGGGATCCCTTCCAGCATTCCGCACGGCCAGCCTTTCGTGGGCAGCAGCGTCTTATCCTTTCCGCCGTATGCATCATCCACTGGCTGAGACAAGCAGGAATCCGCTCGCCAGACAAATATCGCCGTCAACATCGCCAGTAATTTAGGAAGACAGTTCGCCATCATATGCAACACCCTTCGTTGGCTCCGATGCGCATTCTTGCAGCCGAATGGCGGCTGCTCAGTGAGTCTTCACAACAACGGTTGCGGATTTCACCCCGTCGGCTTCGGCTTTGAGCGTGATTGTGCCGGAGCCGCCTTGGGGCCGGAGAATGACCAGGCATCGGCCCTGGTAGGTCGTGCGGACCGGCAGACGGAAACTGGCGGGTTCATTCGGCACGGCGCTGGCCTGGGCGGCGAGTTCTCCAGCGCCGCTGACGGTAAAACGCACAGGAACTTCCGCATTCGGCACGCGCCGACCGTTGGCGTCCACCACCTCGACGGTGACGTAGGAAAGGTCGTTACGATCCGCTCGAATGTTCGCCCGGTCGGCGACCAGCTTCAATCGCTTCGGCGTGCCGCTGGTCGCGAGCGTGGTTTGCGCGGCGACGTTTCCATTGATCAAACCGAGCGCCCGCAGTTCGCCCGGAGCATAGGGCACGTCGAATTTGACGGTCAGCTTGGTGGCTTCGGAAACCGGTTTTTCACCGATGACCTGGCCGTTCAGCTCCAGCCGGACCGCTTCACAACGCGAATAAACCGTCACCTCCAGCGGCTTGCCTTCCTGGCCGGGCCAGTTCCAGGACTGCGCTTCGTCGGGCCAACCCCAGGCGCTGACACGTTCGGAAAGTCCCGGCGGGATGGGGGCATGGACGGCCATTTCAATCGGGCTGCGCCGCCAGACCACGTCGCGATAGAACGATTGCGGCTTCTTGAAACCGCAGATGTCAAGGTCGCCGCACCAGGCGTTGAACCACGGCCACGACATGAAGAACGGATCTTTGTCACTGCTCAAAACGCTGTGACCGATGCCCGACTCGCCGAGATAATCCAGCGCCGTCCAGACGAAATCCCCGATCACATACGGATGTTTTTCCACGAGCGACCAGTATTCAAAGAAATCCTTCGGATACGATTCAGTGCCCATGATCACGCGCTCAGGATGGCGGGCGTGGTCGGATTCATATTTGTGCGGCAGGTAGTTGTAGCCGCCGATATCCAGATGCAGAAACGCCGGATCGGAAAGTTTGTCCCAGTTCCGGGTCACCTGCCCCCAGTCGTTGCAGATGGCCTGGGTGACGGGCCGGGTGGAATCATGCGCCAGCACGGCCTCGCGCAAACGCTTCTGGATGGGGATGGCATTGGTGCGGAACTGTTCCGGGATTTCGTTGCCGATGGACCAGATCACGACGGACGGATGATTGCGGTCGCGGCACACCATCGCGGCGATGTCGCGGTCGGACCAGTCCCTGAAATACCGCTGGTAATCCTGCGGGTTCTTGGCTTTTTCCCAGCAATCAAACGCCTCGTCCACCACCAACATGCCGAGCCGGTCGCACGCGTCTAGAAACGCCGGCGACGGCGGATTGTGGCTGGTGCGAATGGCGTTGTAACCGTTGGCCTTCAGTAACTCGACGCGCCGTTCCTCCGCGCGATCAATCGTCGCCGAGCCGAGCGGACCATTATCGTGATGCACGCAGCCGCCTTTGAGTTTGAGCATCTGGCCGTTGACCCGGAAGCCGCGTTCGGCGTCCACTTCGATTTTGCGAATGCCAAAAGGCGTGGAAACCGCGTCCACCGTTTTGCGGCCCGCCACGATTTCCACTTCCGCCGAATAAAGCTCCGGCGAATCCGGCGACCACAGCTTCGGCGAACGCACCTCCAGCGTCTGTTCCACCGGGCGCGTCTCGTTGGCCGGCAGGCGCAGTTTGCTCTCGGTGGTCGTCACGGTTTTGCCCGTGGCATCCAGCACCCGCACGCGGACCACCACGTTCGCTTTGGATCGACTGGCATTGCGGACTTCGCTCGTGATCTTCACGACGGCCTTGTCCTGCGATACTTCCGGTGTGGTGACGAAGACGCCCCAGGTCGGCACATGAACCGGTTCAGTGACCGTCAGCCAGGTGTGGCGGTAGATGCCCGAGCCGGAATACCAGCGGCTGTTCTTGCCGTCGTTGCGGACGCGCACGGCGAGGACGTTTTCCTGGCCCGCCGGTTTCAGGTGCGGAGTCAGATCGAACTCGAAACTCGTGTAGCCGTAAGGATGATTGCCCAGCGGCTGGCCGTTGATCCAGAAATCGGCGTTCATATAGACGCCGTCGAAGCGCGCGGCGACGAGTTTCTTGGCGTCGGTTGCCGCCAGCGTGAAATGCTTGCGATACCAGCCCGTGCCGCCGACCACGTAGCCGGTGGCATTGCCGCCTTTGCTTTGCTTGCGGTCAAACGGGCCAACGCGATTCGTCGCCGACTGATCCGAAGCGGCAGCGTCCGCCACGGGCAAATCCTCGATGCTCCAGTCATGCGGCACATCGAGCGTGCGCCAGCGGGAATCATCAAACGCCGGACTCTCCGCGCCCGGCGCGTCGGCCCGCAGGAAGCGCCAGCCGGCGTCAAATGACTGATCGCGCGAACGGGGTTTCTCGTCGGCCTGAGTCGTCAGCGCCAGACTGGCCAGCGCCAGGAGAACCAAGGCAATCAGCTTATTGCTTGATGGCTTCATTCGATCTTGAAAGCAACGGACGTTGCGAATGGCGTTTCTGCCGGACAGGTGATTGCGAGGCCGTCGGCTTCCTGTTTCCATTGCAGTTTGCCGTCATGTCCGAGCAGCTTCACTGATTTAATCGGCTGCCCAAGGTTTTTCGCATCCGTGCCGAGCGACTTGATTTTCAACGGCGTTCCGGGCGCGGGCACGGTCATGCAAAACGCGTAAAGCGCGCCGTTCTTGCCGATGGTGAAGCGAAAATCTTGAGGACTGAATTTGAAGTCCGCGTGTTGGCGCTTCAGCGCTCCCCCCGGAAGCATCTTTAATTTGCCGTTCGTCACTTCGCCCTCACCGGCAATCGTCCAGGCGCGGCTGCCGTAAACCGCTTCGCCGTTGCGACGCATCCAGACGCCGACTTCTTTCAACATCTTCAGGCTGCCTTCATCCAGTGAGCCGTCCGGCAGAATCGAAATGCAGACCGCCGCGTTGCCATCGCGAGCGATGGCTTCGATGACGTAACGGATCATCATGCCTGAATCGTAGGTGAAGCCCGGCGCGTAAAACCAATCGCCCACCGCAATTTCCGCGATCCACGGCTGGTTGGTGTTGATGTTGGCCGGCACGCCGAATTCCTCGGTGTTCACCGTGCCGTTGGTTTTCTTGCGAAACTTGACGATGCTGAACGTGTCCACCTTGCCGCGCCGTGCCAGAGTTGTGTTGTAAAAATCCGCGATGACGTGCTGCATGGCGTCGGCCTTGATGCCCGTGCCGGTTCCGTTGCCGGTGAACGGCCCTTGGACCGTGCCGTCGGTGTAGATGAAGTCGGGGTTGTATTGATCCACCACATCCATCATCCGTTGCGCCCACTGCGTGGTATACCACTTGGCGTAAGGCAGGTGATTCGTAAATATGCCTGCCGGTGCCGGCGACCACTCGGAGTAAGCGGCCTTGGTCACGCCGTTGTATTCGCGCAGGTTGATACCGTAGAGCAGGCGCGGATCATAGCCTTCCCACCATTTGCCTTTGCCGTCTGCCAGCGTCAGGTTGCCATCGTAAGGAACACCTTTCTTGTCGCCTTCACTGTCACTGCCGAACGCCGTCTGCCACCACCACCAGGTGTATTCGTGATGGAAGGTGACGCCAAAATGCATGCCGTCCGCGCGACACGCCTTGGTCCATTCGCCGATCAGATCGCGCTTCGGTCCAAGGTTGACGGAATTCCACGGCTGATAATGCGAGTTCCACAAATCGAAGTTGTCATGATGCACGCCTTGGATCATCAGGAAACGCGCGCCGGCATCCTGATAAATCTTCGTGAGCGCGGCGGGATCAAGCTTGGTTGGATTCCAATCGCGCAGGACTTCCTTGTAACCGGTCTCGGACGGATGGCCGTATTTCTTGAGGTGATTTTTGTAGGCGGTCGTGCCGGGCGCATAGAGCTTGCGCGCATACCAGTCGCCGCTCTCGCCGGCGGATTGCGGGCCGAAGTGAACCCAGATGCCGAACTTCGCCTCGCGCAGCCACCCCGGTTCGCCGGGATAATTCTTCTCGATGGATTCCCATGTAGGCTCGAACGGCCCGGGCGCAATCGGAATATCCAGCTTCATTTCGGGGAACGATCTCGAGTCGCCCATCGGCACGCTGTCCTGTGCTTGCGGCGGCGGGACATCTGGTATTGGCGCAACCTTGGTCTCTACCGCGAATCCATCAATGGCCGCCATCAGCGCGACGGCGGTAATTAACTGCATCCCACGTTTAACCATGTTCATTTCTTTCATGCTCGTTATTTTTGTGGAAATTTACCTGTATTCGAAAAAGAATATAACATAGCTGCGGGTCAATCGTTTGGTTGCACGCGGTAAAGGCCAGCACCGTGCGAGTTGATGTCCGGCGCGAACGTGCCAGTGAAAGTGCCCAAGTCTTTGTGCGTCCACAAATCGCGAACCTTGGCAGAACCAGTGAAGCCCAATTCGGCCAGCGAAACAGAAACGCTCCGAGGCTGGGTTTCGGCGGGATCTGCCGCCGGTGCATTCGTGGATGCATTCGCACCCGGACTGCCACGACGACCGGGCGGTGGCGCGGGCGATGCGTTGAAGAGCGCGACGTATTTGTCTTTTGATCCCAGCACATCCGCGATCCATGCGACCGTGCTGTTGGTATTGAAAAGCTGGCGGTTGTTCGTCGAATTCTGATTCACCGCCAGCACTTCATCATTCGTCAGGAGCGAGAGTGTGAAGTCGTCGTTCTTCGGCATATTGCCGCCCATGATCAGCGGCGAACGGACGATGCACCACAGGCTCATCAGCGTGAACTGCTCGTCCTTCGTGAAGCGCGTCCAGTCGCCCCGTGTCTGCCACGCCCGGATGTTACCGAGCGGCAACATATCAGCGTCCGGCCAGTGACCGGGAGCGCGGAACGGCGTCCAATTGTTCAACCGCGCGAACTGCTCGTGGAGCGCGCGCCAGGTGTCCCAAAAATCATTGCTGACCCGCCACAGATTTGCGTGCGTCTCGATATGCTCACCCTGACTGACCGGCGTCGCACCGGGTGAAGTTGAAAACACAATCGCGCGACCCGAACGATCAATCGCCTTGCGAATCGCTTCAATTTCGTCCGTGTGATAGGGCGAAGAAAGGTCGTCCACCTTCACATAATCCAGCCCCCACGATGCAAACAGGGCGAACACGGAATCATAATACTCCTGCGCGCCGGGCTTGGTCATGTCCACGCCATACATATCGCCGTTCCAGGCGCAGCGCGAATTCATATTGGCGATGTCGGCGGCGGTGTAAGGAGTTCCAAGAACTGGCAGCTTGTTGGCCACCGCCTGCCGTGGGATGCCGCGCAACAGATGCAACCCAAACTTCAAACCTTTCGCGTGGAGATAATCCCCGGTCGGTTTGAAGGAGCGCGTCGCCGCCGTCATCGGAAAACGATTCGTGGCCGGGATCAATCGTCCGTTCACATCCATCTCCAGCAAAGCGCCGCGACGATATGCGTCGGTGTGCGCGAGCGGCTCATACCATTGGATGTCAATGGTGATGATGTCCCAGCCGTGCAGCTTCAGTTTCTCCGCCATGTAATCGGCGTTGGCAGTCACATTCGATTCCCAGACGCCAGCACCGAAGCAGTCCCAGGAGTTCCACCCCATCGGCGGCGTCCTTGCCCATGACCAGAAAGTTGGTTCGGCAGCAGTCGCGGTCAGCGAAGCCGTGAACACAGAGAATGTTAAAAGCTGAAAATACCGGATCATATCAATCGCATTTGTTTTTGTTCACTCAAACTTCCACCAATCGAAGTTCATCAATGGCTCGCTGCCGCTCGTCATTCTTGCGCCGGCTGAAGCGTTCCTCCTGCGCGGCGGCGACGATGCGACCGTCCGTCAGCAGCGCGGCTGCCGAATCATGGTAATACGCCGAGATGCCGAGAAGATGGCGCACGGGTCACATGAAGGGATACATGAGCGGCGCGAGCACCGAGCCGCCACTGAATACAATGAGCGCCGCAAGAATCAGCAACATCACCCCCAGCGGAATGAGCCACCATTTCTTTTCCTGCTTGAGGAAGGCTAAAAACTCTTTGAACAGTTGCCACATAAGTTGTTGGTTGGGTTTGCGCGCTTAATAAAGCAGGTGTTGTGTCCGATGACCATTGCAAAGTCGCCGCGCTGGTTCGCCTTACCGGCGGATCTTCCGGCGAAGTTCCAGCGCCGCCTGATTGCCCGGCTCCTGGATCAAAACTTCATCCAGTTGCCGGACTGCCTCCGGTTCACGCCCGAGATTCAACAGAACCGCAGCCAGGCCAAGCTTCGTTTTGACATGAGCGGGATTAAGGCGGAGCACTTCCTGATATTCCGCAGCGGCATCGGGAAACAGTCCCTCCTGCACAAGGTCGCTGGCCATACGATAGTGCGGCTGCCAGTCCGACGGAGCCAGCCGGATCGCCTCGCGCAGACTGGCCAAGGCTTCGCTGCGCCGCCCCAGTTTCCAGAGCACCTCCCCCAAATACAACGGAACCTGCGGGTCTTCGGGACTGAGCCGGCGCGCCGTCTCCAGTTCCTGCCGCGAGGCGTCCCATTCGCCTTGCCGGGCGCTGACGATTCCCAGTTCCAGCCAGTTATCACCCTGGTCGGGCTTCAGCGCAGCCGCTTTGCGCAGCGCCTCTCGTGCTTCCGGCAGCGCCCCGGCATCTTTCAAATCCACGCCCAACGCGTAGTAAGGAAAGTAGGTGCAAGGGATCAGCTCACAGACTTTCTCCCGCTCGGCTATCGCCGGTTTCAACTCATGCATATCCTCCAAAAACTCCGCGTAGTTCTCGTGCAAACGGAAATCCTCCGGTGCCCGGCGCAAAGCCTGCAAATACGTCTCACGCGCCTGCGTCGCTGCCTCGCTCGTAAGCCGCCGCCGCAGCCCGTCTATTTCGCCCTGCAAGCGCGCCACTCGCTGTGCGTTGCCGGATTGGCCGCTGAACGGCGGCTGCTGAACACGCCGAAGGATATCCTCGAAAATTGAGACGCGGTTCCAGTCGGTCAGGCCAATCAACTGCTCACACTCGGCTTGCGACGCCCACGCCGGCCGGGCACCGCCTTTGAGCGCCGGCCCCAACAGCTTTTCCACCTGTCCAGCCCAGGCAATGGCCAACGCGTAATTGCCATTCGGATTGAGATGGACGTGCTCATAAAAGAATTCCTTGCCCGAAATACCATCCGGACTGTTGGCGCTCAACGCCTCGGCGGCATCGCACAAAACCAACGATTCGCCAGCATGCTTGCGTGCCGCCGCCCGAATGCTCTCGTTGATCCGCGAATCAGCACGGAAGGGCAAGGTGTCCGTATCCATAGCCTTCTGAAAATGCTGCCGGGCCGCCGTCCCGTTGGTCAGATGCAACAAACA
>DMQW01000243.1 GCA_003455565.1 Limisphaerales bacterium | reverse complement strand
GGATTAAATCAGCGTTTCCCTAAAGCTTGAACTCCAGCGCGCCTGTCCTACTTTGGCGCGATGAAATCCAAATTTTTCCCGCTGCTCACCCTGCTGTTTTTGATTCCGTTTGCCAATGCAGCGGAGCAAAAAGAATCGCCCGCTTTTTCCGGCGCGGAAGGTTTTGGCCAGTTCGCCAGCGGCGGTCGCGGCGGCGAAATGTTTCACGTCACGACTTTGGACGACTCCGGCGCGGGTTCTTTCCGCGACGCGGTGAGCAAACCCAATCGCATCGTCGTTTTTGATGTCGGCGGCATCATCCGGTTGAAATCAAACGTCGCCGTCAGCAGCCGCATCACGCTCGCCGGCCAGACCGCGCCCGGCGACGGCATCATGCTTTACGGACGCTCCGTTTCCTTCAGCGGCCAGAGCAATGTCGTCGTGCGTTATCTGCGTTTCCGCGAAGGCATCGAGGGCGACAAGGGAAAATGTTCCGTTAATCTTTCCCACGGCAGTGACATGATTTTTGATCATTGCAGCATCCAGTGGGGCCGCTGGGATTGTCTCGGCGTCACGCAAGGCAGCCACGACATCACGTTTCAGAACTGCATCATCGGCGAGGGCGTTGACCCGCAACGCTTCGGTTCGCTCTCCGATTCCGTGACGAACGTCACCTATACGCACAATCTTTGGATCAACAACCAAAGCCGCAATCCAAAGGCGAAAGGTCGCATCCAATACATCAACAACGTCGTCTGCAACTGGGGCGTCTGCGGCCTCGTGGGCGGACACTCCGGAGCGGATCATTTTCTGGATGCCGTCGGCAATTATTTCATCGCCGGACCGAATTCTAATTCGCACTTCGTCGGCCAATTCACGGCGACCGACCACGTTTTTCAAAAAGACAATTTCGCGGATGTGAATAAAGACGGACAACTCAATGGCCGCGCCGTAATCGCCGAAGATTTCGGCAGCGGCGAAAACGCGCCGACGTTCTCGACTGAGCTCACGGTCGCGCCGTTGACGAACGTGATGGTTGAATCCGCGCCAGCCGCATTTTCAAACGTCATCGCGCACGCCGGTTGTTCGTTGCCCCGCGATTCCGTGGACGCGCGGTTGATTGACGAAGTGAAATCCTTCGGCGCGCGCGGAAAAATCAGCCACACCGAGGCGGAAGTCGGCGGCCCCGGCGAATTAAAGGAAGTTCATGCCGTCGCTGGAAAACTCTGACGTAGCGGCGTCTCGGCAGCGCGCCGCATTATTTTTCAATTTGCGGCTTTCTCCCGAAAGCCGCTACGCCGCATTTCACGCTAAAGCTTGAACTCCAGCGCGCCTGTCCTACTTTGACGGCGGTGAAATCTTCCACTCCAGAACTGCTTCCGCTGCTCAAGCAATACTTCGGTTTCACCTCCTTCCGCCCGTTGCAGGAGGAAATCATCCGCGACTCGCTCGCGGGCAAGGACACGTTCGCGCTGCTGCCGACCGGTGGCGGCAAATCGCTTTGCTTCCAGCTTCCCGCGCTCGTGCGCGAAGGTCTCACCGTCGTCGTCTCGCCGCTCATCGCGCTGATGAAAGACCAGGTGGACGCGCTGCAGGCCGGCGGCGTTCCCGCGACGTTTTTGAATTCCTCGCTCGCCGCAGGCGAAGGCCGCCAGCGGCTTCGCGGTTTGCACAACGGCGAATTCCGCCTGCTCTACGCCGCGCCGGAACGGCTGATGTTGTCCGGCTTCCTCGAGGATTTGCAGCGCTGGAACGTCCGGCTCATCGCCGTGGACGAGGCGCATTGCATCAGCGAATGGGGACACGATTTCCGCCCGGAATACCGCCAGATCGCCGACCTGCGAAAACTTTTTCCCAATGTCCCGTTCATGGCGCTCACCGCCACCGCCACCGGCCGCGTGCGCGAAGACATCATTTCACATCTGAAGCTGCGCGAGCCGAGCTGCTACGTTGCCAGCTTCAATCGTCCGAACCTGACCTACCGCGTCATCGCCAAAAATAAACCTTACGATCAACTGTTGAATTTTCTCCGCGCGCGCCCGAAGGAAAGCGGCATTGTTTATTGCATGTCGCGGAAATCCACCGAGCGAGTCGCCGCCAATCTTTCCGAAGATGGCGTGAAGGCCAAGCCGTATCACGCCGGCCTCACGCCGAAGGAACGCAGCGAGCACCAGGAACTTTTTTTGCGAGACGACGTGCGCGTCATCTGTGCGACCATCGCCTTCGGCATGGGCATCAACAAGCCGAACGTGCGTTTCGTCGTTCACTACGACCTGCCGAAAAACATCGAGGGCTATTATCAGGAAACCGGACGCGCCGGGCGCGATGGATTACCGGGCGAATGTGTTTTGCTCTTCAGCGCCGGCGACGCAGTGAAACAGACGATGTTCATTGACGAAAAACCGAATCCGCAGGAACGGCAGATTGCCCGTGAACAATTGCAGCAGATGGTTCACTACGCCGAGTGCGCGAACTGCCGGCACAGCGAATTGCTCGCGTATTTTGGCGAAAAGTTTGGAGTTCCCAATTGCGGCGCGTGCGACAACTGCCTTTCCCCGCGTGCCACGTTTGACGGCACGCTCGCCGCGCAGAAATTTCTTTCCTGCGTCTATCGCATCCGCGAAAAAAACGGTTTCGGCGTGGGCTTAAATCACGTTGTCGAAGTCCTCACCGGTGCGTCCACGGAAAAAATCCGCAAGTGGGATCACGCCCAGCTTTCCACCTACGGCATCGGCAAGGAATACAGCCGTCCCGAATGGGCAGCCATCGGGCGCGAACTGGTGCGTCTCGGCTTTCTCCGGCAGACCAGCGAAAAATTCAGCGTGCTGGAACTGACGAACGAAGGCCGCACCGCGCTCAAGGAACGGAGAAAAATCACGCTAACCAAACCCGCCGTTGCGCCGGAAACGCACGTCCACCATGTCGGCGAAATCACCTGCGACGAAGTTTTGTTCGAGCATTTGCGCGCGCTCCGCAAAAAACTCGCGGACGAACGCGACGTGCCCGCCTACATCATTTTCTCCGACGTGGCGTTGCGGCAGATGGCGCGGAATTATCCCGAGAGCGAACGCGATTTCGCGCGCATCAGCGGCATCGGTGAAAAGAAACTGCGCGAGTTCGGCGACATTTTTCTCGGCGAAATCGCCGCGCATTTGCAGACCAACGCGCGCCAGATTTTTGCCGATGATTCCTTCACCGCGCCCGCCGCGCCACCTCCGCTGTCGCGCAGCAGCCTTGGCGATTCCGCGCGCGAGACAATGCGCCGCTTCCGTTCCGGCCAAAGTATCGAGCAGATCGTCCGCGAACGGCAAGTAACGACCGGCACTATTCTCGGCCACATTGCCGAAGGCATCGAGCGCGGCGAGCCGGTGGCAATGGAGAAATTTTTTACCGCCGAGGAACAAAAGAAAGTCGCCGCCGCCTTCGTCCGCAATGGTTTTGGCAATCTCACCGCTGTTTTTGAATCACTCGGCGGAAAGATTGATTATGGCCGACTTCGGGTTTTCCGTGCGGCGGCGAATGCGCGGCGTGGCTGAAGACGGCGCAGGGCAGGCTGTCCACGCTCGGTCGGCGCAGGGTTCGCAATCAGCGGGTCATGGACGGTGGCGCGGCATCCGGCGCACTGCCCCAGTCTGGGTTCGGCTGCGGGCCCATCGTGAAGACAAATTTTGCGCCGTTGACAATGTCCGCGTGGCTGAACCACGGTTGGTTCCACGGCTGGCCGTTGAGGGTGGCGGACTGGATGTAGAGATTTTTCTCGGAGTTGTTCTCGGCCTGGATGATCAAATCTTTGCCGTTGCCCATGTGAAGGGTGACTTCGTCAAAGAGCGGCGAGCCGATGAGGTAGTTCGGGCTCGAAGGATCAACGGTGTAAAAGCCCATGGCGCTGAAAACATACCACGACGAGGTGGAACCCTGATCGTCCATGCCGGGATAGGCGAGGCCGTATTTGTCGCTGCCATACATGAGGCGGAGAATTTTGCGGATGAGCTCCTGCGTTTTCCACGGCTGGCCAGCGTAATCGTAGTAGTAAGCCGTCTGTTGATCCGGTTGATTGCCCTGACAATAAAGGCCGACCATGCCGGTGACGTCGCGGGCGATGCCTTTAGGCTGGTAGGGCGTGTTGAAAAAAGCATCGAGTTTTTTAAGAAAATTTTCACGGCCGCCCATCAGGTTAATCAAGCCCTGAACATCGTGTGGCACGAGCCAGAAGTTTTGCCAGCCGGTGGCTTCCTTCATCATGTAATTGTAGTAAGGCTCGCATGGGTCGAAGGGTGAAATCCAGGAACCATCCGCATTTCGTCCGCGCATGAAACCAGTCGAGGCGTCGAACATGTTTGTGTAGTTGTGCGCACGCGCCAGAAACATTTTGTAGTCGTCCTCTTTGCCGAGTTTTTTGGCGAATTGGGCGAGCGCGTAGTCGTCCCAACTGTATTCTAGAGTTTTATCCACGCCGGCATGGCCATCGGCATATGGCGGACTGGGATGTTTCTGAAAATCATCATGCACCCAGCCCTTTTGAAGATATTCGGCGAGGTCGCCGCGCGGGCCGGCGGGATCGGTGGCGTTCTTGCGGAGGTATTCGTAAACGGAGGCATAGTCGAATGGCAGACCGCGTTCCCAGTCGCCGAGATACATGAACACGGCGTGGTCGCCGTAGAAGGAGGTGTGCATCCAGCCGGATTCACGGGCCATTTCCAAGTGCGTGCGCAGGATGTTGGTCTTGACGTCAGGTTCCAGCAGGGTGAGCAACACAATCTGGTTGCGCCCCGTGTCCCAGAAGGCAATCGGGCTGTAACGGTCATACTCGGCGATGCCCCCTTCCTGGTTGCGACCGCGAATGGGTGCGCCCTTTTTCGCGATCAAACGGGGCGTAAGCAGGGAGTTATACAACGTGGAGTAAAACAACTCCCGTTGTTTTTCGGTGCCGCCTTTGACTCCGATCAGGTTCAACTTCTCACTCCAGGCATCCTTGGCCGCCTGGTGGACTTCTGCAAAGCTGCGCGTCTCCGCGTCGAGTTGTTGCTGTGCGGCTTCAACTGTCCGGCTGGTGGTGATCCGGACGAGGATTTGCTCGCCGGCCGTGGTGGAAAATTCCAAATAGGATCCCGCATAACTTGCGTCGGTAATGGAACGCGAGTCGGGAAATACCGCATCATCCCGTCGCCCCCGCGCTCCTCCTCGTGCGTTTTGGCGGAACGTGCCGAAGGCCTTGAATGGTTTGGAAAACTCCGCCACAAAACTACGTCCACCGCGACCACCTCGAACGCTGTGATCCCCGACGATTTCAATACTGCTTTGACCGGAGCCCAAATCCATCAACACCGTGCCGCGCTCGGTTTGAGGAAATGTGATGCGATAAAAGCCGGTGCTTTCGGTGGTGGTCAGTTCCGTCCCGATGCCGCTGTCGGGAAAGAACACCGAGTAATAGCCGGGCGAAGCTTTTTCGGACGCTTTTTCGTAAGGCGAAGCATAGGTGCGATCCGGGGGCACGTTCCAGTCGCCCACCACCGGCATGATGGTCAAACCTGGCATGAGGGAAGAAAAGCCCAGCATCGTCCGTCGCGAGTGGACGTAGGGAAAAATGATGCCGTGATTTCCAGCCGCTTCGGTCAGATCTTTGTTGATCGGTCCCAGAATAATGTCGCGATGCGGCAGGGCCGGCCCGGGATAGGTAAAACCGGTGTAAGTTTCCTCACCGGGCGGCGGGGCATTGCCGAGCAACTTGGGATCGTCCAACGACGCCGTGCCGACCAGCGGGTTGGCATATTCCACGGGCGTTTTGCCGGCAACCGAGTTGCTCGCGAGGCCGCAAAGCAGAACCACGGCGAGCAACCGCTTCGGCGGAAAATTGTGAATCATGAGCCGATATTAAGCCGTTCCCCACTCTCCAGTAAATCCTTTATCATTCTAACGAGGCATACGCCATATGCCGTCATGCGGGAATTATTTTTTCTCCGCCGCCTTCCACGTCGGCGCATTCGTCCCATCGCCGAAATCAATGGAGATGGAATTGATGCAGTAGCGCAGGCCGGTCGGCTTCGGGCCGTCGTCAAAAACGTGGCCGAGATGGCTGCCGCAGTTTGCGCACAAAACCTCTGTGCGGTGCATGCCCAGGCTGCTGTCGTCGCGGGCGATGACTTTGCCCTGCGCCGCGATTTCCGAGAAACTCGGCCAGCCGCAGCCGGAATCAAACTTGTCGTCCGACTTGAACAAAATCTCCCCGCACGCCGCGCAGCGATACACGCCCGGCTCCTTCGTGTTCCAGAATTTGCCGGTGAAGGCCGGTTCCGTGCCGGCCTCGCGCAGGACGTGATATTGTTCGGGCGTCAAAATTTTGCGCCATTCGGCCTCGGTTCGTTGGAGCGGGAATTTCATGGTGGTGTTTAAGTTGGTTGAATTGTTCATGGCCGCCGGGCTGTTGGTCGGCCCGGCCTCGCAGCCGGTGACCAACGCCAGCGCGCCCAAAGCGAATAGGATAAAAGTTCGTTTCATATTTTTTCTTCCGTTGCCGCCGCACGCAACACGCGCCACTCATGCGTCCACTCGTCAATTCGGCACGCCGCGCGGTAATCGCAATACTCACACGGCGTCTGCTGGCCTTTGCGATACGGGTCAACCGCTGCCGCGCCGGAAAAAATCTGTTCGCCCAGCGCGCGCAGTTGTTCCTCTACTTGGTCGAGCAGGCGGGTGAATTCCTTGCCGGGAATCGCTTCCGCAGAATTGGACGGCAAACTTCCGTCCTTGTTCAAACGGAAATTGAACTGGTCGCCTTTGTTCACGTCCGTGCGCCGGTCTAGTTTCCGCAACGCGACTGCGTCGAAACGTCCGTTGTGACGATACGCCAGCTTCTTCGATTCAATGTCGCCCAAAACTTCCGCGCGCGAGCCGCCGCCTTTGAACTCGCCGCGCAGGTT
>DMQW01000173.1 GCA_003455565.1 Limisphaerales bacterium | reverse complement strand
TGAACGTAAAGGTCTTCCAAGTATCCGGCGCGTTTTTCCAGCGCGTTACGCCAGCTTTCCGCGCTGCTGGTATGCGTGGAAATATACGGCGGATTGCCAAGAAAGGCGTCAAAGCCGCAAGCGGCTTCTGGGCGTGGTGTGCCGTCGGTTTGAAAAAACACGTCGGGAAATTCCAGACGCCAGTGAAACGGATTGAGCGCGGCGGGATTATTCTCGTCGCGTATCTTCTTCATGTCGGCGGCGAGCGATTCTCGGAGTTTTTTCGCGTCGGCTTTTTCCTTGTTGTCGAGTTCGTCCGGCTCAAATTCGGCGCGGGCGAGCATTTGGTAATTCAGTTCATTGACGGGCAGTCCGTCGAGCGCGGCGAGCCAGACATCGGCGAAGTAAAGGAACGGGCGGAGTTTTTCGCGGACGGCTTTCCAGCGGGTTTCTTTTTTCTTAACCAACTCCATTTCCGTGCTGGCGGTTTCTTCAATCTGGAGATTTTCAGCGATGACGGCTTGAACGGCCTGCGTCAATTTCAAGCCGAGATCAAAAGTGATTTGTTTGCGCTCGGCTTCACTTGAAATTGGCAAATGCCGCATTTCATCCGGGTTTGCCCAAAGCAGTGAATTGCCTGTCCGCAAATGGTGATCGAGAAAATTCAACGGCTCGTCGGCGGCGATGCACGTCAGCCAAAGCGAAAGTTTGGCAAGTTCAACGGCGAGCGGATTCACGTCCACGCCATAAATGCACGCCTCGACAACGCGGCGTCGCCAGTAGGCGATTTCAGCAAATTCCTGTGACGCGCCGGGCGGGACGGGAATTTTCCCCGCCTTCACAATGTCATCGCGGGAGCGGCGTTTGTCGCCAGTGGCGACAATTTTTTCAGTCATTGTCCGCGTTGTCGGATGATAAACGATTTGCTCCGCCAGCCATTCGGTAGCGCGGACAACAAAATGCCCGCTACCCATTGCGGGATCGCAGACATTCAACCGCAAGACGGCAAGGGCAAAACTGTTGTCGCGCTTTTTTTCTTCGATTTTTGTTTTGAGCGCGGCTTGGACATCTGGCTTGGATTCGATTTCGTCAATCAGTGGTTGCAACGCTTCGCGGATGAAATAGCAGACAACCCAATCCGGCGTGTAAAAAATTCCGTGCCGGTGGTTTTCGCCATTGGCGTTTCGCAATTCCAGCCGCGCCTTGTCATTCACTTCCAAAATTGCGCCAAGCAATCCCTCGTAAATGTCGCCAAGCTGCCGGACTTCAAGCAGGCCGTAATCAATCGTTTCGTCAGTGGATAAATTTTGCTGGCGCGCGGATTTGCGCGCGGGCGGTTGCGCGAAAATCAGTTGGCGCAAGACGTTGCCAAGCGCCTTGTCACTAACCTGCCAGCTTTCAATTTTTTTGTGCATCTGCGGATTGAACAATCCGCCATTGTAACGGGTGACTTTGCACTCCTCGTTTTGCTCCGGCTTGTCGCCGTTTATCAGGCGGAACAATTTCAGCAAGTCGTCGTAAAGGTCGGTGAAGGCTTCGCTGGAAAAACTGTTTTTTTCGCGCAGTGTTTTGACCAGGCGGGCGAGCGAAAACTTTTCGCGGTAAATTTTGCTTGAACCGTAGCCGCTTGGCTTGACCGGCAGCAATCCCCGGCTTTCGGCATAAAGTCCGAAAAGCAGACGGTAGAGAAAAATCAGCGAGTTATCGTAAAGCGCGGGGAAATCCTGTTTGGTAATCTCGTTGGCAGGATAATCGCGGAAGCCATTTGCCAAGTCTTCCAGCACGTCGAAAATCCGCTTTCGCAAATTGCTTTCGAGTTCGGCTTGGCGCGTGAGCGATTCTTCGCGGATTTTGTCCAGCAAACAACGCTGCTCCTCGTCCGGTCCAAACGATTGCGGACGAAACAGCGCAATAAACAAACGAAAATCTTCCAGTGAACAAAATTCTTCTTCGTGCGCCAAATGAAAGGCGAAGTAAGCGTCGTTTGCAGCTTGCTCGCAATACAGACGCCATTGGTTGCCGTTGGTTAAAATCGCCCAATTGAAATAACGCTGGCCGGTTTTGTCCTTGGCGTTGCGAAGATAATCTTGAACTTGCTGGCTTGGAAACCAGCCGGGCGTTTCACTGTCGGAAACTTCATCGAGCGAATGTTGCACCCGCTTGGCTTCCAAAACCGTCGCGGATTCGCGGAAAACGTCCGCCGTGTCAGATTCTTTCGCCGCACGCTGACGCGCTTCATCATTCAAAAAAAGGCAGTAGTCCGGGCGCTTGCGTGTGACGCCTTTGGACGGCAATTCTTTTTCTGGAATGAATGTCCATCCAATTTCCTTCAGCACTGGATCAAGAAATTCCGTGCGCGTGTAGGCTTCCTTTTGTGTGCGCAATCCGGCGTATTCTTCCAGCCAGCGATTTTTTACCTTTTCGTAAATTGGCCGCACGTCTTCGATGGTTGGAAATTCCCCTGACTTTCCGAAATGCTGGTGCAGATAATTTGCCGAGAAAATCCCCTTGCAAACAAAAGCCGAAGACAACTCACCGTCTTTAATTCCCAAAGACATTTGCGAATCGGTGGCGGATGTTCTCTTGCGCTTGGGCGGCATTACTGACTTCTACAAATTTTCCAGACAAACCGAAAGCACAAACCAATTTTCCCCCCGCGCTAATTTTTGAACGGCGTAGCGGACGGCTGGTGTGCAGGATGCCTGCAAGCTGGCGCGGTGCGTGCCGCACTGGCCTTTCAGCGCGCCCGACCGAGCGCGAGGTCGGGGACAGCAATCCATGCCTTTTGCCCTGAATCGGGGCAAAATCATTTTCCAAAAATATATTTGACAATCTGTGAAACGGGGCGAAGGTAGCTTTGGCTGGTGTGGACGTGAGTGTCGGTTGACAGTTGCAGGCAGTGTTAGTTGCAGTGTCTGAGTCGGTCAGTTGGTAGATACGCCCACGCCAGTCATTCTTTTTTTCCCGCTCTCCCTCCGGCTGACCAGCAGGTCAGCCCTACCGTTTTGCGGCATCGCGCAAACCGTCGGCGTAGGCTTCAAACACGCGGCGTATTTCGTCGCGGATGCTGCGGAAGCATTTCAAGATTTCTTCTTCGCTGCCGGTGGCTTTCGCCGGATCAAAGAACGGCCAGTGATGGCGGTTCAATTGGCCGGGAAAAATCGGGCAGGCTTGGTCGGCGTTGCCGCAGACGGTGATGACGGTGGTCACGGGCTGTTCCAAGAATTCTTTCAAGTGCTTCGAGCGGTGGCCGGAAATATCAATGCCTGCTTCCGCCATGACTTTGATGGCGAGCGGGTGGACGTAGCCGGTGGGATTCGAGCCGGCACTTTGCACATTCGCGAGTTCGCCGAGGGCGGCGCGCAAAAAGCCTTCGCCGAGGTGGCTGCGGCAGGAATTGCCGGTGCAGAGAATCAAGATGGTGGGTTTCATTTTTAATTGGGGAAACATCGAACATCGAACATCCAACGCCCAACATCCAATGGGCGCGCGTTTCAAACATTGGATGTTGGATGTTCGAAGTTGGTTGTTGGATGTTTCATTGGTTCATTTCACGCGCGCTCATACCAGCCGCGCGACTGGTTGCAGATTTTGCAGACGGACAGCATGACGGGAACTTCCACCAGCACGCCGACGACGGTTGCCAGCGCTGCGCCGGAACCCGCGCCGAACAGCGTGATGGCCACGGCCACGGCCAGTTCAAAGAAATTGCTCGCGCCGATGAGCGCGCCGGGTGCCGCGACGTTGTGCGGCACACGCAATTTCCGCATCAGCAGATAGGCGAGCGTGGAATTGAAATAAACCTGGATGACAATCGGCACGGCCAGCAGCAATACAGCCAGCCAGCGCGTGGTCAGATTTTCCGCCTGAAATGCGAAGATCAAAACCAGCGTCAGCAGCAGTGCGAAGATCGTCACGGGCTGAAACTTCGGCAGAAATTTATTCTCGAACCAATCCTTGCCGTGCGATTTTAGCAGCACGGTTCGCGTCAGCGCGCCTGCCGCCAGCGGAATGACGATGAACACCACGACGCTCGTGATAAGCACTTTCGACGGCACGACGACGTTCGCCACGCCGCACAAAAACATCACGATGGGCGCGAAGGCGACGAGCATGATGAGATCGTTCACCGCCACTTGCACAAGCGTATAGACTGGGTCGCCGTCGGTGAGGTAGCTCCACACGAAGACCATCGCGGTGCAGGGCGCGGCGGCAAGGATGATGAGGCCGGCAGTGTATTCCTTCGCCAGTTCCGGCGAAATCCACGCGCTGAAAATGTGCTGCATGAACAGCCAGCCGAGGAACGCCATGCTGAACGGTTTCACCAGCCAGTTGACGATCAGCGTGACGGCGAGGCCTTTCGGCTTGCGCGCGATGCCGCCGAGCGCGGTGAAATCCACCTTGAGCATCATCGGATAAATCATCAGCCAGATGAGGACGGCGATGGGCGCGTTGACGTGCGAGCCTTGGCCGAATTCCAGTTTGCTCAACGACGCGGTGAATTGCGGCGCAAACTTGCCAAATGCCACGCCAACAACCATGCACAGGAAAACCCAGACAGTCAGATAACGCTCGAAGAACGCGAGACGTTTGGGTGCGGCGGATTGATGATTCACAGTGTCTTTCATGTATTCAGTTTCAAGTGGTTTGTGGATTGCCGTTCGGCTTCACTGCCGGATGGTGGCCGGGGCGCAGTTCTCCGTCTTCCATTTCGTAAGTCTTGTCGAATACGTCGAGCGAACGCTGGTCATGCGTGACCACGAGGACAGCCGCGCCGCGTTCATGCGCCACTTTGGCGAATAATTCCATCACCTGCCGTCCACGATGGCTGTCGAGCGCGGCGGTGGGCTCGTCGGCGAGAATCAGGCTCGGCTCGTTGGCGAGTGCGCGGGCCACGGCGACGCGTTGCTGCTGGCCGCCGGAAAGGGCGTCGGGGAGATTGTTGGCGCGGTCGGCAACGCCAAGGTAATCGAGCAGTTCCATCGCGCGTTTGTGCGCAGCGCGGGGCGGAGTGTCGTTGATCTCCAGCGCCACTTGCACATTTTCGATGGCGCTGAGGAACGGAATCAGGTTCGCCTTTTGGAAAACAAAACCGAGATGGCGGCGGCGGAATTCGCGCAAGTCAACCTTGGCTTGATCGGCGTCCATGACTAATTCACCGCCAATGTGAATGCGGCCAGCCGTGGGCGGATTGATGAGGCCGATGGCTGTGAGCAGCGTGGACTTGCCCGCGCCACTCGGGCCTAGCAGCGCGATGACTTCACCACGCGCCACGCGCAGCGAGACGTCGCGCATGGCCACGACCTCGGTGTTGCCGCTACCATAGACCTTGGTGAGGTTTTCGGCCACGATGGCGGGCGTGTTGGAATCGTTCGGATTCATCAAGACAAAACCTTGTTCGGCTCGACACTCATCGCCTTCCAAATGCCGAGCAGGCTGGCCAGCACAGAAATCGCCAGCACGATTCCGCCCAGCATCAGCAAGTCGGGCGTCTCAATAACCACGAGGCGCGGGAAGCGCGGAAAGGCGAATTGCCCCAGCCACCATGCGAGGCCGTAACCGAGCGCGCCCATGAGCAGGGCCTGCTGGAGAATCAATCCGATGATGACGCCATTGCGCGCGCCGATGAGTTTCAGCAGGGCGATGTCGTGAATCTTGTCGAGCGTGAGCGTGTAGAGAATCAGCGCCATGATGATGGTGGAAATGATGATGAGCAGCACCCGGAACAGACCGATCTGCCGGCGCGACTTGTCCACCATGCCGGAGAGCAGCAGGTCATTCTGCTGTTGCGTGGAATAGACCGTTACGTCGGGCCAGGTCGCCAGCGTCGAAGTCACGCGCGCCGAATCCGCGCCGTCGCGCAATGTCACCAACACGGCGCTGACTTGCGGCAACGCGAGCGCGGGCAGGCCGCTGGCCGGGCCGAGGACTCGCTCGGACAAGAGTGGCGTCACGCGGCCAAGGTCCTGGCTTTCGAGGCGGGCAAGGCGCGCGGCGCGTTCGAGGCGCGTGGCTTCGCCCGGCACATCAAACTGAATGGCCTCCGCATCGCTCACCGTAAAAAAACACAAGCCGTCGCCGCCCGTGCCCACCATGCCGCGCGTCAGACCGACTACTTCGTAAACGTCCTTGCCCAGCTTGAGTTTCTCGCCGAGCGGCAAGCCGAGCGAGCGGTCGGCAATCATTTCGTAGTGTGCCTGACGCAACGGGCGACCGGCAATCAGCGTCACCCAATCGCCTTTGTCCTCGGGCCACGAGAGTCCTTGCACCACCATGCGCAGTGGCTGACCGCGATGCTCGCGCTGAATCGTATGCGAAACAAAACGCCGCGCCCCGGCCACGCCAGGCACGGCCCGGACGCGGTCTTCGAGGTTGGCGGGAAGGCGGGAAACTTCAGCGAACGGCCCGCGCGTGCTGCCTTGCACAACCCACAGATCCGCGCCGACTTGATCCACGAGCAGCGTCGCTTCATAGATCAGGCCGCGATAGATACCGCCCATGCCCATGACAATCATCAGCAGCAGGCCGATGCCCACGGTCGTAAGAGCGAACCGACCTACATTGTGGCGAATATCGCGGACAGCGAGGTTCATTTCGCTTTGATGCGTTGACCGTCAGTGAGCGGTTGTTTTTGGCCTTCGACGGGCCGGACGATTTGTTCGCCAGCGGAAAGCCCCCGTGTCACTTCCACGTTCTGCAATCCGCGCAAGCCCAGCGTTACGCCGCGCCAGCGGGCGTGACCGTGGTCGTTGACGAACACGCCAGCTTTACCTTCGCGCCAGCGAATGAATTGCGGAGGCAGCAACAGCACGCCGGATTTATGTCCGGTCTCAATGAACACCTCGGCGCGCTGGCCAATCGTCCAGTTCTCCGGTAATTCCTTCACTCGCACATCAACGACGAACTCCCGCGTCTCGCGGTCAGCTTCGTGGCCAAGTCGCGCGACTTCACCAGCGCAACTCTTCGCGGGTTCCGAGCGAAAGACGACGCGCGCCGGCTGGCCCGCTTGCAAACCTGTCATCGCGGTTTCGTCCACCCAGGCGGACACCCAGATTTCATTCGTGGCGACAACTTGCAGGATGGACGCGCCTGGCACGACTATCCCGCCGGGGTCGCGGTCGCGGCGCGTGACCAATCCGTCGTAGGGACTGCGCATCTCGGTGAATGCGAGATGCTCTTTTTGATAAAGCAAAGTCTTTTCGGCGGTGACCACCTGACTCTCGGCCTCCAGAATAGCAGATTGAGCGCGCTTCAAATCGGCTTCGGCGACGTGCAGCGCCTCGGCGGTTTTGTCGAAGTCGGCCTGCGAACTGATTTTCGCCGCCAGCAAATCAATGGAACGCTGGTGATCTTGCTGCGCCTGCTTGAGCACCGCTTGTGCGGTGGCTTCGTCTGAACGCACGCGCTCGACCGTGGCGCGGGCGGCAATGAGTGTGGCGTCAGCGATGGCCACTTGCTGCTTGGTCTCCGCGTCATCGAGGCGGGCGAGTAATTGACCGGACTTCACGGAGTCACCCTGATCCACGAGCACTTCGGCCAGCCGCTCCTGAATGCGCGGGCTGATGGTGGTTTTGACGCGTGCCTCCAATGTGCCCGTGCCCATGACTTCGCCGCGAACTTCTCCCGTTGCGATGGTGTGGGCCGTCGCTGGCGTCGGACTGAACTTGAGGCGATAGACGGCAAAAGCGACGATTGCGGCCACGATCAGCCACGGCAGAAGTTTGCGAAAAGAAATGCGTTTCATAGTTGGTTGTTTCATGGTGCGGTATAGATGAGCCACACGCCGCCAAGGATAACAAGGACACCGCAGATGACTTTGACCATAGTCAAGCCTTTGGATTGCTCGTTCCAATTGAGGAAACGCTGGACGAGTTCCGTGGACGTGCCCGCTGCCACAATCACCGCGCAGTGTCCCACGCCATAGGCCAGCAGCAGCGACACCCCGTAAAGCGGCGCGGTCTTGGCCAGCTTGAACGTGACGCCCAGCATCGGGGCCATGTAGGCAAACGTGCAGGGGCCGAGCGCGATGCCAAACACCAGACCGAGCACGAACGCGGCGAGCAAACCTTTCCGCTTCATGCCGACCTGTCCCGGTCCCGACCACGGCATCGGAATGACGCCCAGCAAATGCAGCCCTACCAGGAAGAAGATCACCGCCACGAAATAATTTCCGTATTGGCCCACGTCGCCCAGCATCCGCCCCGCCGCCGCCGTGATCGCGCCAATCGCGGCGATGGTGATGAGAATGCCCACGGCGAACAGCGTGGAAGTCCAGAACGCGCGCTTCGTCGTCGCGCTTCCCTGCTCGCTGATGAACCCCACGATCAGCGGGATGCTGGCCAGGTGGCAGGGACTTAAGACAATGCTGAGAATGCCCCACACGACGGCAGCGGCCAGCGCGATGAGCGGCGCGCCTTCCACGGCGTGGTTAAGGTTGGTGAAGAGTTGTTCCATGATGATGTTCTTGATCTTTTTCGGTTGCGCAGCGGCCGCCTAATGGCAGTAACAGCCTCCCGCCTCCGATGGCGGTGGTTGGTTGTCCCCGGTGGCTTCACGAATCACCCGCTGAACATTGCCGAGACAGCAGGAACCTTGCGGGTTGGTGTGTTCGCAATCATCCAAACTCTGGGCGCATTTGGCTTTGATGTCGTATGCGGTGCGGGAAATGCCGGTGGCTCTGACTTCGCGCTGAATTTCAGCCACCGTGTGTTGAAAGCAATAACAAACCAACCGCTCCGGCTCCGCGCCCTTTTGGAAAATTGGCACACGCACTCCCGCGCAAATGATTATATCGCCAGAAGCCGGATAAAAATACGCCGCGTCGCACTTCGGCGTCGCGCAGAAGCGGAAGCCATCCAGCGACCGCCGCCGTAATCGGACTGCCGGGTGGAGCAGTGATTCCAGGGTTGTCGCGGAAACATTCCGGCCTTCCTGACCGCAGCGCGGACAAGCCGTCTTGATCTCGGAGACTGGCGGAGTCGAGAATGATTTAGGCATGGCGCATCAGCAAACTCATGGTTGCGGCACTATGGTTTTTTGCCAAGTTCGATGCCGAGTTCCTTCCACTTGGCGAGAATGTCGTCCTTGGAAAAGAAGCCGATGTGGCGGAACAGTTCCTTGCCGGTGATGTCGAAAAAGATTTGCGTGGGAATGACCTGAATCCCGTATGGCTTTGAGGCGTCTGGATTTTTCCACACGTCAATGAATTCCACGTCCAGCTTGCCGGCGTATTCCGTCTTCAATTGCTCCAGGATGGGTGCCATCATTTTGCACGGAATACACTTGTCTGCGCCGAGATCCAGCAGCTTGGGCAGTGGTTTAGATTTGGGCGTTGCTGCCGGGATGACGGTTGGCGCATTACTGGCGATGGTTGCCAGATTGATGAGGGGCAGACAACACGCGCCCGTTGTGCCAGTGACGGAACGGTTGGTTTGGGCAATGACCAGCGCGGTTCCGATGATGACCAGAAGAATGATCGCCAGACTGAATCTTGGATGTTTGTTCATAAGAGTCCTGTTGTTTGTTTAGTTGCCAGTTGGCTGTAGCATGGATTTGATTTCGTCCACCGACGGCACTTTGCCGCTGACCTTCACCTTGCCGTCCACGACCAGCGCGGGCGTCGTCATCACGCCGAACGCCATGATTTGTTTCAGGTCGGAGACTTTTTCGAGTTCGTATGGGAGGCCGAGCGCTTGCGCGGCTTTTTCCGTGGCCATCGTCAGTGCGTTGCACTTGGCGCAGCCGGTGCCGAGGATTTGCAGTTTCATAGAGCTTTTAATGGCAGCCACAGCTCGGGCCGCATCCGGAACTGGATCCGTTGTCGCTTCCTTTGCTCAAGGCACCGTAGCCACCGAAAATGACGCGGCGGATGGCTTCGCCGGTTTCAGGATGCTTCGTGAGCGGCGCGTCCTTCATACCTTGTTTAATTTCAACGTAGCGGAGCTTTTCGTCGGCCTTCGCCGGAATGATTTCGTAAACGTAGGTGGTCATAAAGTGGAAGTGTGGAGTGTGGCTGAAGCGAGTTGCGCCAGCGCGTCAGGGCCGACAGGCTCTTCCGCTTGCCAGGGCAGCCACGCGGTGCGGGTGGATTGTTTCTCCACCACTTCGCGCAAGTAACGATGCTCGGCTTCCTCGCGGCGTTGGAGCAGCGGATCGCACGAGCTGCTGTGGAGCAGGCTTTGGTTGATGACCCACGCGAACGGTTCGATGTGCGCGCGGCGCAAATCCTCCTGTAATTCCGCCGCCTCATGCACGGGCGTCGCCTCAGGCAAGGTCACGAGCAGAATGCGCGTGAAGGCAGGATCGCGCAACCGCTCCAACAGTCGCAGCACTTCCTCTGGCTGCGTGCTGCGCGTCTGGCGTTGCAATTCGCGGTTGTAGGCCTCGCTGGCGTCCAGCAGGAGCAGGGTGTGACCGGTGGGGGCGGTGTCGAGAACGACGAAGCGATTTGTTCCTTGTCCCACCTCGCGGGCGAAGGCGCGGAACACCGCAATTTCTTCCGTGCAGGGCGAGCGCAAATCTTCCTCCAGCAACGCGCGGCCAGCTTTGTCCATCGTCGCGCCTTGAGCGCGCATGACTTCATCTTGATAAGCAGCGGTCTCCACTGCGGGATCAATTTTGCTGAGCGTGAGTCCAGCCACCTGACCCGCCAAAGTCTGCGCCACATGCGCGGCGGGATCGGTCGTGCTCAAATGCACCGCATGACCGCGACGCGCCAGCATCACCGCGATGGCGGCGGCCATCGTCGTTTTGCCGACGCCGCCTTTGCCCATCGTCATGATGACTCCGCTGCCTTGCTTTTCGATGTCGGTTACGAGCGTTTCGAGGCTCTCCATGTCTGGCGGATTCCAGTTGTTCACAAGCCCGGGAACAAAGGCAGCGATCACATCGCCATCCAACAGCACGCGCAGACCGCCGAGGCCGAGAATGTTGATGGGCCGCAACGGCACGACGAAACTCGGAAGACTGGCGATAAAATCTTTCGCCGCCTTCAGTGCTGCGTGGCCGCGTTGCTGCATCGCTTGCGAGGTCAAGTCCTCGGCACAGCGCGTTTCAAAGATGCCGTTGATGATGAGGCATTGATTGCCCACACCGAGCGCACGCAGTTCTTTTGAAGTGCGCTCCGCCTCGCGCAGGGCGGCGAGCTGCGGACGGCTGACGAGCACGAGCGTCGTGGCCGAGGCGTCGGCCAAAGTTTTAACGGTGCCTTCATAGACGGCACGCTGCTTTTCCAAACCAGCGAGAGGTCCGAGACAGGATGTGCCGCTGGTGTTGTTGTCGAGGAATTGATCCCACGCCTTCGCCAGACTCATCAGCCGCAATGTGTGACCGGTCGGCGCGGTGTCAAAGATGACGTGGTCGTAGCCCTTCGCTGCGTCTGGGTTTCCGATCAGACCGGAGAACTCATCGAAGGCCGCGATCTCGACCGTGCATGATCCTGAAAGCTGCTCCTCCATGTTGCGGAGCGCCGCCTCGGGCAGCAATCCGCGCATCGGACCAATCAAGCGTTCGCGATAGGCGTCGGCGGCTTCGACCGGATTGATGTTCATCGCGTCGAACCCCGGCGCACCCGCGATGGACGTGGGCTTGTTCGTGAGTTTCGTCTCCAGCACTTCATCCAGATTGGAAGCCGGGTCGGTGCTTACCAGCAGCACGCGTCTGCCGGCTTCGGAGAGTTTCAAGGCCGTGGCGCACGAAAGCGACGTTTTGCCCACACCACCCTTGCCGGTGAAAAACAGGTAGCGCGTCGGTGATTCCAGAAAGGCACTGAAGGAATCAGCGGGCGTGCGGAGCGTTTCGGCGTTCGTGGTTTGAGTAGTCATTTTTAGAACGTTGCCAACAAATAGAATCCCGCACAGACGAGCAGAACGCCCGCGACGACTCGGATTGCCGCCTCCGCCTTTTGCGCTTTGATGGATGCCTTTCCGAAAGACACGCCAAAGAGAATAGCACCGAGCGGCAGACTGAAACCCACGCCGAACGCCGCCATCAGCACCATGCCCCAGAGCGTATGCCCCATCAAGATGCTCGCCCCGATGACGATGAAAATTCCGGGGTTGCACGGCAGGGACGCTGCCGCCACACCGCCGCCCATCAACAACCCCACCATCACCGTGCCCAGCATCCCCGGAACAGCGGAACGCATTTCCGTCTTGCGACCCAACTGCGGCAGTTTGAATGGCAACAATTTGAGCGCGACCAATCCCAAGACGACCGCGACAATGCCCGCAAACAGCTTCCAATATCTGCCCAACAGCGCCTGCGCGGCCTGCCCCACGAACCCAGCGACGAAACCGAGAACAATCAGCGCCAGCGTGGTGCCGATCATGAACGAGATCGCCGACGCGAAGGCCGTTTTCCGGTTGGCGTCTTCACGTGTGCCCGAGTAGGTCACCAGCATTCCCATCGCGGGCAGGGTGCAACAAGCGCTGGCCAAGGCGCTCACCAATCCCAACAGAAAAGCCAGCGGCAACGCCGCCGGCCCCATGCTGGCCGATTGGAGCGTGTTGATGATGGATTCACGCATGGCGTTGTCCTCTATTTGCCTCACTTGGGGCAGCAGCCAGTTCCGGCCGATGGACCGCAGCCGCCGGCGCTTGACGCGGCAACATATCCCTGCACCAGTTTCGATTCCGTGATGTCGCCGGAAACCGCACTCATCCCGCGCCCTTTGACCGCCGCCAGAACGCCTGGAAAGGTGATTCTCCCGGCAATCTGATCGTAATCGGATGCGCCGGCCTTCAGTATGAAAAGTCGGCACGTCTGACCTCCATTCCGTTCAATTGACAATGCCGCGTCTTGCAGCGCCTTCAAAGGCGGTGTGGCCGAAGTCTCTTCCTTGCCCGGCAGATAGACGAAAACGGCATCCGGCTTGACGACCAAGGCATTCAAATCGGAAAACGACCCGATCGGTTCCAAAATCTTCTCTGTCGTTGGGGCCGCCGCGCCTGAGTTCGTGGCACTGCCACTATCGCTTGCCGGCGTCGGTAATGCGGCGAGCGTCGCAAACGCTGGCGGAGTCGCCTTGATGGACGCCCCGTCGTTCTTTATCACCGCGCGCGCCACCAAGGCACCGGCGGCCACCAGCACAATGACGCCGATCACCCAACGGTTTTTGCCCGGCGTGCTGGTGGTATGGCAACCGCATCCAGCATCACAGCCAGCCGCCTTTTGTTTCAGCAAATCCGTATTGCTCTCTGGTTTCATGTTTTCATTTGATGTATTCATAGTTCATTTTTCTTTTTTTGTTTATGTTGACCGTCATTACCACAGCATTCGCTAAGTTTGCCCACGCCGCCTTTGCCGGTGAAAAACGGGTAGCGAGTCGCGCGGGCGGGATCGGTTTGGTAGAGTGGCAGTTTCACGACGACACCACTTCACTCTCCCCTAGGGCCGCACGGGAAAAAGTCTCGCGCTCAGCGTCAGTCAGATAGCGGCCTTTCAGGTGGACCGCGCCGTTAATCAGGATCAACGGCAGTGCGGTCACGCCTTCCTTGTCCAGCAGCGCCTTCACCGTTGGGTTCTGCACGAAGGCCATCGGCTGTTGCCCTAGGTTGTAGCGCTCCACCTTCACGCCCTTCTGACTCAACTGTGTGAGCAGGGCGGCAAAGCTGACCAGCGCCGGATCAATCTCGGTGCCGCAGAGGCCGGTGGAGCAACACATGGCCGGGTCAAATACTTCGAGCCTGGGCATTGGCTGGGTCAAAGGTTGACGCTTGAGGAAACTAGGAGCGGCTTGGGCGGGCTTGCAGGCCGTGATTTCGAGGCTCGTGATATAATCGCCCGGCTTCGCTCCAGTCGGCAGGTTCGCAATGATCTTCTGGTAGAGCGGGGCCTGCCAATCCACCAGGCCGTCAATGTAGTCTGACTTGGCCTTGAGCAAGGTGTCCACCAGGCCGGCTTCCTTTGCCATGCCCTCGGTTTCCGACACGAGCACCGCGCCCGCCACACAGCCTACCAACGCCTCGACCATTTCCAGGATGGCAGGCGGCAGCGGCTTCAGAAGCGCCAAGTCGGAAACGGCCACGCGGCCACCGGGTTTTAGCACGCGTGCCATCTCGCGCCAGACCTGCGCCTTGTCGGGCGAGAGGTTGATGACGCAGTTGGAGATGATGGCGTCCACGGAATTGTCGGCGACGGGCAGGTGTTCGATTTCACCGAGGCGGAATTCGACGTTATCCAAATCGGTTTCCTTGCGGTAACTGGCGATGTTGCGTCGCGCCTTGCCAAGCATTTCCGGCGTCATGTCCACGCCGATGGCGCGGCCGGTGGCGCCAACTTTCCGTCCGGCGATGAACACGTCAAAGCCGCCACCGCTGCCGAGATCGAGGACCACTTCACCGGGTCTCAACGCGGCAAGCGCGGCGGGGTTGCCGCAGGAAAGTCCCAGGTTCGCGCCGTCGGGCAACGCTTTGAGTTCTTCGATGGAGTAACCGAGTTCACGGGCAAGCTTGTCCGCATCCGGCGGCGCGGAACCGCAGCAGGAGACGCCCGGACTGCAACAGCCAGCGGAGGTTTCCTGCGCGATCTTGGTATAGCCTGCGCGCACCATTTTGCGCACGGAGTCGTTTTGTTCGTCAGTTAGGATGGCGCTCATAAAATCAGTTCAACATTTTTTGCCGGCGGCAGATGACGGCGAGATCGGTCTTCAAAATCTGTTTCAACTTTTTCGCGTCGGTCTGGGTTTCATCCGTCTTGGCGAGCGATTTATGAACCCAGTCCAGCGCCTCGCGGACGGCGATGGTCGCGTGTTTGTCGGGCAGGCGGTAATAAACCCAGCGTTCCGACTTGCGCGACAAAATCAAACCGGCGTGATGCAAAATGGAAAGATGCTTGGAGACAGTGGACGGCGCGAAGCCGAACAGCTCGGTGATCTGGCAGACGCACAATTCCTTTCGCCGGAGTGCGAGCAGTATCCGCACCCGGTTCGGGTCGGACAACGCCTTGGTGATGGCCATGAAGTCGCGCATAAGATGTTATTTCGTCAAATGACGAAGTAAAAGTCGCACGCGTGAGGCGGTGTGACAAGATTTATTTTGATAATTTAGCTCCAGTTCACAGCCAGCCGAGTGAGCGGGCGATGTTGACCAGCGCGTAGGCGGCGGCGGCACTGGCGGGCAGCGTCAGCACCCAGGCCCAGAGGATGCGTTCGACGACGCTTAACTTGAGCGCGTTGAAACCCTTCGCGCAGCCGACGCCCATGATGGAGGTCGTGATGGCGTGTGTAGTGGAGACGGGCATCCCGAAATGCGCCGCCGTGAACAGCACGCTCGCGCCGGTCGCTTCCGCTGCGAAACCATGAACAGGATGGAGTTTCACCATTTTGTGGCCCAGTGTCCGGATGATGCGCCAGCCACCGGCGGCGGTTCCGGCACACATGGTCAGCGCGCAAAGGATTTTTATCCACGTTGCGATATGGAGCGATTGACCGGCGGCTGGCGCGGGAGTTTTCAGGAATGAAAGCCAGCCGGGCAGCGAGTCGAAACTGCCGGAAGCGGTGCCGGCGACAAGCGCGAGGGCGATGATGCCCATCGTTTTTTGCGCGTCGTTCGTGCCGTGAGCAAAGCCCATGTAGCCCGCGCTGAATAATTGCAGTTTGCCGAAGACACGGTTGACCGTGACGGGCCGCCAGTTGCGCAGCAGAAAATACAGCAGGCCCATGACGATGAAACCGACGACGAATCCGACGATGGGCGAAGTGACCATCGGCACGATGACTTTCCACAGGATGCCTTTGCCCAGCCACCAATGCTCCTTATTAGGAATGGACCAGATGATGGACGACCAGCGGTTGCTGGAGGCGGCGAGCACCGCGCCGCAAAGTCCGCCGACGAGCGCGTGCGATGAACTGGAAGGCAGGCCAAACCACCACGTCAGCAGGCTCCAGACGATGGCGGCGATCAGCGCGCAGCACAACACGGGCATGGTCGCGACTTGCGCGTCCACGAGGCCGGACGCGATGGTCGTGGCGACGGCGGTTCCGAAAAATGCACCGATGAGATTGGTCACGGCGGCGAGCAGGACGGCCTGACGCGGCGTAAGAACTTTGGTCGAGACAACGGTGGCGATGGAGTTGGCCGTGTCGTGAAAGCCGTTGATGTAGGTGAACACCAGGGCGATGAAAATGACGAGCAGAATGAGGAGCATCGCGCGTCAGGAATTTTTCAGGATGATTTGCATGACGACGTTGCCGGCGTCGTGACAGCGGTCAACGACCTTTTCCATCAGCTCATAAACGTCGCGGACGACAATGGCGCGGATGGCGTCATATTTGCCGCCGTAAAGATCGCGGAGCAGTTCGTTCATGTATTTGTCAGCCTCGACTTCGACGAGCTGGAGCCGGTCGTTGAACGTCTGCATCTTTTCCATGTCCTCCAAGTCACGAAGCTGCTTGACCATTTCATGGATCGCATCGGTGGCCTTGATCATCATGTCGGCCTGTCTGGAGAAATCAATTCCGTCCAGATGATGGCCGGCCATCACAAGACGTTCGGCGAGTTTTTCGGCGGTCTTGGGAATGCGGAAAAGCCCGCGCGCCAGCGCCTCGATGTCTTCGCGTTCGAGGCCGGTGATGAAGGTCTTCACCAGTTCGTTGCTGATTTGTTCGGAGATTTTCTTTTCCTTGCGGCGCGCGAGAATGAGGTCGTCAAGGTTCTGCGTGTTGCGCGGCGACTTCATCAACTCAATGACGAGCCGGACGCTTTCGTGCGATTCCTCGGCGGCGGCTTCGAGCAGTTGCTGGAAACGATCGCCTTTGCTGAAAAGTTGCTGGATGGAAAACATGCGCGCAAAGTTTTACCAAAAAAACTTTGCCGCGCACGCAAAATCAGTTTTACCAACGGAGCGCGTTCACGCCGCTTCAGTTTACGAATCGAAAGTGACTCCGTTATTTCCAGCGTCTGGTCATTGCGGATGGTGAAGCGGGCTGAAGAGCCTGTGTGAAAAACA
>DMQW01000040.1:4185-5876 GCA_003455565.1 Limisphaerales bacterium | reverse complement strand
GCGGTGCGGAAGATTTCAGCGCGCCGGCCGGATGCGCGATAAAACCTTTCCTTTGCGGCGCTCACCGTTTTTTGTTAAAAGCCCAGTGTGTATCTGGAGTTTTATGGATTAAGGCTATCGCCGTTCGACATCACGCCGAACCCGCGCTTTCTTTTCCACAGCACCAAACATCGTGAGGCGTTCAATCATCTGCTTTACGGCATCCGCGAGCGGAAAGGTTTTGTCCAACTCACGGGCGAAGTCGGCGCGGGCAAAACGACGTTGTGCCGCGCATTGCTGGAACAGCTCGACGGCCATTTTTCGACGGCGCTGATCTTGAACCCGGTTTTGAGCGCGGATGAATTGATGAAGGCCATCGCCACGGAATACGGTCTGGACGCGAAGGGCAAGGATCGGCTGGAAACGATGGCGATGATCAGTGATTTTCTGCTGAAACAAACTTTGGCGGACAAGGAGACGGTTTTGATCATTGACGAGGCGCAGAATCTGACGGAGGAATTGCTTGAACAGGTGCGGTTGATTTCCAACTTCGAGACGGATGACCGGAAGCTGCTGCAGATTGTTTTGATAGGCCAGCCGGAATTGCGCGACCGGTTGAACAGCCACCAGCTCCGGCAATTGCGCCAGCGCATCACGGTGCGGTATCATTTGAACCCGTTGACGCGCGTGGAAGTCGGCCAGTATATTCAACATCGGCTGGCGCTGGCGGGTTCGAATGGCGTGCCGGCGTTCACGGGGCCGGCGGTCTGGCGGGTCTATGGTTACAGCCAGGGCATCCCGCGCCTGGTCAATGCGGTTTGCGACAAGGCGTTGCTGGCCGGATTTGTGGAACGCAGTTACCGGGTTAATTACCGGATGGTTGGACGCGCCATCCGTGAATTGGAAGGAAACATTCACGCATGAGCCTGATCAACGACGCCCTGAAACGCGCCAAGCAAGCACCGCCGCGCCCGCCGAATTCGCTGCCGCCGCTACAGCCGGTCACGGGCGAACCGTCCTCGGTTTTAACCTGGTTGATTCCAAGCACCGTCATTCTTTTGATTGCTGCCGCCGTTTTTTTCATCGGCCTCGCTTCCACCCGTCGCCCCACCGTTCCCGCCATTGCTGTCGAGCCTGGCCCGATTGACACGCCACAACCGGTTGCCGAAGTTTCGCCGCCGCCGGTCGTCGCCCCGCCGCTGCCAGCGGAATCGTCAATCCCGGTTAATCCGCCAACCGCGCCCAAGTTGCAGGGGATTTTATATTCGGCCACCGCGCCCACGGCCATTGTGGACGGCAAAACCGTCGGGGTTGGCGACCAGTTCCGCCAGTATCGCGTGAAGGAAATCACCAAACAGACCGTGACGCTCGTCGGGCCGGACGGCAAGGCGGTCAAGATCGGCATGGGCAACTGACGTGATGCTGCTGAAAAAATTTTCCTCCGGTTCGCCCACGGCGGCGCGAGTTGCGCCGTTTGTAATTTTCGTTTTGCTCACCGCCGCGCAGGGAAAATTCGGCGCGGCCTCGGCCTACTGGTTTTACCTCGCCAAAACGTTCGTCGGTCTCTGGCTGATTTTTGAGATGCGCCCGTTCGTCGCCGAACTGCGCTGGGCGTTCAGTTGGGAGGCAATCCTCGTTGGCGTCGGCGTGTTCGCCGTGTGGGTCGGCATCAGCGGCGAGTGGACAACGCAAAATTCTCTCTGGATAAAACT
>DMQW01000040.1:0-3877 GCA_003455565.1 Limisphaerales bacterium | reverse complement strand
TCCGCGCTCGCTTGGTTCTTTGTGGCCGTGCGAATTCTCGGCTCAACTTTCATCGTGCCGCCATTGGAGGAAATTTTTTACCGCTCGTTCTTATATCGCTACCTCGCGAAACCGGATTTTCAGTCCGTGCCCTTAAATAAATTTTTACCCGTGCCGTTTCTGGTGACGGCGGCTGTGTTTGGTTTTTCCCACAATGAATGGCTGGCGGGAATCTTGTGCGGCGCGGCGTTTCAATGGCTGGTCATCCGCAAGAACCGGCTGGGCGACGCGATGACGGCGCACGCCGTCACGAATTTTCTGCTGGGACTGTGGATCGTCTGGCGCGGCGCGTGGAACTTCTGGTGAACGGCTCCGCGTTCCTGTTCTTAATCCTAATCTTACTCTTAATCGTAATCTCAAAACGGATTAAGATTATGATTTTCTACTTCACCAGCACATCCAGATTCCGCCGCTTGAGCGTGCTGCCTTCCTGCTGGGCGAGATTTGAGAGGGCTTCGTTGTAGTTGGCGAGCGCGCGGATTTCCTGCGAGCGCGCGGCGGTGAGGTTGTTCTGGAGTTGCAGCACGGTGAACGTGGTGCTTTTGCCGACGGAATATTTTTTCTGTTCGGCATCCAGCGCGGCCTCGGCGTAAATGCGCGCCTGTTTCGTGGCGTCCACGCTTTCCCAGGCGGACTGCGCCTGTTTCACCGCGTTGTCAATCTGCACCATGACATTTTGTTCGAGCTGCTTGAGCCGGAGCAAAATCTGTTGTTCGTTCGCCTTGCCGCTCTGGTAGCTGTTGCGCGCCCGGACATTGCTCAAGGGAACCGAAAGCTGCGCGCCGTAACTGTAATAGGGGCGATCCGCCTGCTCAAATTGCCCGAACGCGCCGCTGAACCCGCGCGCTTCGCCGTTGAAGCCGTAACTGCCGACAAGGTCAAGCTGGGGAAAAAGCTGGTTGCGCTCATATTTCAATTGGATGCCCTGTTGTTCGACGTTCAACTTGGCTTCCTGCAAATCCGGTCGCAGCGTCATGCCCTGGCTCCAGCTGTCCTGCACATCGAAAAATTGCCGCACCGCCGCCAGCGTTGCGGTCGGTTCAATGTCCATGTCATGCCATTGCAAATACGCGTCGGTGATCAGATTTTTCAACGTGTTCTGGCTCGTGGCCAGGTTGAATTGCGCGGCGATCAGGTTCGCGCGGCTCTGCGCCAGTTGCGCCTCGTCCTGCTGCACGTCGAGCGGCGCGAGGCTGCCGACCTGCACCCGCTGTTTGTCCTGATCCAACTGCGTCTGCGCGAGGCCGAGCGCCTCCTGCTGCACCTGCACATTTTCGCGGGCGTAGATGAGTTCGTAAAAAGCAACTTCCACGGCGGTGACCGTCGCGATGAGTTGCAGGCGTAAACCTTGTTCCGAAAATTTCAACCGGTTTTTCGCGACCGAAATGGACACGCGGTTGCCGTCCACCCAGAAATTTTTCAGCAGCGGTTGCGTCAGGCTTGCGCCCGCCCGGCCGCCGGAGCTGTCGAACAAATTTGACACCGAGTTAAAACCATAGTTTTCGGCAATGTTGCCGGCGAGGTTGTAAGTCATGCCCCACGGCGTCGCGCCCGCGAGGCCGGAGTTGAAGGAATTGTCATCCGAGATGGACGGGGGAAAACCTTCGGGACCGGAATTATTGTGACCGTGCGTGCCGGAAATGCTGAACAGCGGATCGTAGCCGCCGTAGGCCGCGTGCAGATCGTAAAGCGAAATCTGCGGATTATACCGCTCGACCTGCACGTCGAAGTTGTGCTTGAGCGCCTCGGTGACGCAGTCCGCCAACGACAACGCGCGCGGTGCGGATGCGTTTGTCTGCGCGACCGCCGCCGCCAGCGTGGCGGCAAACATCAAACTGGTAGCGAGTATTTTCATTTCAAAAGTCAGACGCCGTCCGGCCTCTCAAGGTAACCAACCGGTTACTTCGCCGGGGCGGTTTCCGTGATGGTAGCGTTCGTCTCCATAAATTCCATCACTTTTTCGTGCAGCGCCTGCTCGTAAAGTTCGTTCACGCCATTGCGCTTCTGCAAATCCTTGAGGAACTGCTCGAACGGCATCTGATACGTCATCGCCAGCGTCTGCGCGCGGCGGATGGCATCTTCCTGCGTCACCTGGATTTTTTCCTGGCCGGCGATGCGCTGGACGAGGAACGCCAGTTTCACGCGCTCCTTCGCGCTGCCGGCGGCGGCGGAATAAATTTCGTCCTTCTGTTTCTCGATGATTTCGCGCGCGACGCCGCGTTGTGTGTTCTGGCGCACGAGGTCATAAACCACGTTGCGCGTCTCGCTGGCGACCGCCGACTCCGGCAGGTCAAAATTCACCTTGTTCAGCAACGCCCGGACCACCTGCCCGCGCACGGCCTTCGACCGCGAGTATTTCAACTCGTTTTCCAGATCGGCGCGGACACCGGCCTTGAGCTTCTCCAGATTTTCCGCGCCGAATTTCACCGCAAACGCATCGTCCGCCACCGGCAAAACTTTTTCCTTCACCTCGACGACCTCGACTTCGTAAACGCCTTTTTTACCGACCAATTCCTTCGTGACGAAATCAGCGGGGAAATCCACGTTCACCGTGCGTTTGTCGCCAGCCTTCGCACCGGCAAGCTGTTCGGCGAAACCGGGAATGAACGCGCCCGGCGTCATTTCCACCCAGAAATTTTTCTGCGCCGTCAAACCCTTCGCCGTCGGCGCGAGTTCCGTGATCGGCTGGCCGTCAACCGTGCCGGAGTAACTTACCACCGCCACGTCGCCATTGGTCAATTCGCGGGCGACCGTCTCAAATTTCGCCTGCTGGCCGCGCAGCATGTCCAGCGCGCGATCCACGTCCGCGTCCGTCACAGACTTCGTTTCCAGCGTGGCGGGCAGACCTTTGTATTCCGGCAGTTGAAATTCCGGGGCCGTCTCGACCGTCGCCGTGAATTGCAGCGCCTGGCCGCGGCCAAACTGCACTTCCTCGATGTCGGGATGGCCGACGACATTGAGTTTCTGCTCTTCAATCGCCTTGCGGTAGCTGTCGCCGATGAGCTTACGCCTGGCTTCCTCCTTGATTTCCGCGTCGTATTTTTTGACCACCATGTCGCGCGGCGCCTTGCCCGGACGGAAGCCCGGCAGCGTGGCCTGCTTCTGATAATCCTTCGTGATGGCGTCAAACGCCGCGTTCACGGCGGCTGCGTCCAGTTCCACCCGCACGAGTTTTTTGCACGGGGCCAAATTTTCAACGGAGACGTTCACAATAATAAAAAATGTCGGTTAAACGAGCCGCGCAGGGTAGCGGAACCGCGCCAATTCCGTCAACGGTTTTGATGGCGCGTGTCGGAACTTAATGAGAATGTCCCCATTGTAACTTAGTGAGAATGTCCCTATTGGGGCAGGATGGCGGTCGTCATCCTGCCCACATGGAGACATTGACAATGAGTCGGAAGGAACGGAACCGGATGACGATCATGGCGGGAGTGAAAGGCAAAGAACTGACCCAGGTGCAGGCGGCTGAACTGATGGGCTTGGGGGTATCGGCAGGCCAAGCGCATCTGGCGGCGGTATCAGGATGAAGGCGATGTCGGCTTGATACCTCGGCTGCGTGGCTAGGCGGGCTTGCGGCGCAAGGCGCCCGCCGTGCGAGCGCAAGTGCTGGCGCGCTACGCCGAGGATCGCTATGCGGACTTCGGCCCGACGCTGCTGGCCGAGGAACTGGCGAAGGAGGGAATCAAGGTGGATCACGACACGGTGCGGCGGTGGTTGCTGGCTGAGGGGAAACTCACCGTGCGCCGACGAAAGCAACAGCACCGACAATGGCGGGAGCGCAAGCCGTGTTTCGGGGCGATGGTGCAACTGGACGGCTCGCACCACGACTGGTTTGAAG